>CAZMRM010000296.1:4685-5266 GCA_964568515.1 uncultured Chitinophaga sp.
TCCTGATCAAAAACTGGTTGCAACGGCAAGCAGGGATAAAACAATAAAAATTTGGGATGCCAGTACGCTTGAACTACTTGTCCGCATCAATAAAGAGAAATACGAAGGACATCTTAACTCCGTAAATAAACTCATCTGGACAGAATTCAATAACTATCTAATTTCAACAGGTGATGACCGATCCATTATTATTTGGGAAGTTTCAGAGATCGCATGATTTAGTTAAAGCTTTTTCGCATTATTCCAATAAACATCCATCTCTGCAAGTGTCATATCCGACAATTGCTTTCCTGCTTTTTTAGCTTCTGATTCCAAATATTGGAACCGCTTAATAAACTTTTTATTCGTTTTTTCAAGTGCATCTTCAGGATTAATATTCATGAATCGTGCATAATTAACGAGCGAGAATAAAACATCTCCGAATTCACCTTCTATTTTATCAGGTGCAGCCTGTTGATCCACTTCCGCTTTCAGTTCAGCGATTTCTTCCTGTACTTTTCCCCATACCTGCTCCGGTCTTTCCCAGTCAAAACCAACAGCACGCGCCTTATCCTGTATCCTGGACGCTTTGACCAAAGAAG
>CAZMRM010000297.1:0-1628 GCA_964568515.1 uncultured Chitinophaga sp.
GGCAACAAGGTCAGTGGCTTTTAATCCACCTGCACCGGAAATCACTGCATCCAGTAATTGGGCGTTCCCGCTAAGAGTGATATGGCCGGCACCTGAAATTTTAGATTTGATTTCCTTGGCTTCTAAATTCAGATGGATACTGCCAACTCCTTGTGAAATAATGGAAAGATTTTCACACATTAGCTTATTTTCAGATTTTATTTCGCTAACTCCTGAATTTTCCAAACTATTTAAGGATTTTACCGTAAGAAAGACCGTTATATTTTCATCTTCTGGAATGTTCCCTTCTGTGGAAATGGATAAAATGCCATCACGAACCTCTGTTTTTACAGAGGATTGAGCATCTTCAGGAGCATCTACTTTTACAGAAGTAATGTCAGATTGAGAGATAACAATTTTCATTGCATCGCCGGCTTGGACTCCGGTAAAGTCACCAACTTCTCTTTGTTGTTGGGCTTTTAGAGTAAATAGGGATGAACACATTAGTAAGGTTAATCCTATTGCTTTAGTTTTGAAGGAATTATAGTACATTTTTTTTAGAATTTTTTTATGAGACGATTATCATATTAAATTGTTACAGCCTCCTCAACCATGCAGGATTGCTGTTTTTTTGCGTTAAGACGGTTGTAATTTTAAGTTTGTTACAGTTAAAATTTTGGTAAGGGATTAAAAGTACTCATCTTTATTTATGCCTGATCCAAAGGATATGATTATAAAAACACTAATTTTTTTAATTAAACAATTTATACCATATTTGTGAAACAATCCTGTTCTGTTCATAAAAATATTCACAGCTTGAAAAAATCGTTACTCCTTATTTTAAGTTTATTTTTATTGTTAGTCCTGAATAGTGAGGCAGCGAATCGTTATTGGGTAGGTGGAACGGGGACTTGGAATAACAATGCACATTGGTCAACTACTACGGGAGGTAAGGGAGGAGCCTCCGTTCCAACATTTGAAGATAATGTCTTTATCGATAATCACTCTTTTTTGGAACCAGCACAAGTTTTAAAAATCCAAGGAGAAGCCATCTGTGCAGATTTCAAATGGACAGCAACAAATGCAATTCTTGATGGTGCTGCTCAAAGTAACTTGCTTATTCACGGCTCTTTTTATTTGTCAGCTTCTATGACGAATAATTTCAATGGAAAAATAAATTTTCATTCTTCCTTACCGGATAACAAAATTACCACTTCCGGAAAAATACTGAAAGGGGATCTTATTTTTAATGGAACCGGTTCCTGGATATTAACGGATGGATTAAAAACAAACGCAGCATCCGGTATATACTTGATCAAAGGGGAGTTGAACACAAATGAAAAATCTGTTTCGTGCGGATCGTTTATCAGTAACGGTGATCAAAGAAGAAAACTGAACATCGTTAATTCAATTGTAACCATTGAAAAAAACTGGGATTTTTCGGAGAAAATAAATCTGGAGTTTGAAGCATTAGGTTCTGAACTTAAATTGAAGAGTACAAAACGTAGTGACTTTAAATCAACTCCATTACTTCGATACGGAAAAATACATGTTGTAAATAAATCAAATAGTATTTCGGTTATAATTTCACAAATCGAATTCAATAAATGTTTTGGCGATTGTAAAGCAGTTCTAGTAGCTACTGTTAC
>CAZMRM010000297.1:1638-4888 GCA_964568515.1 uncultured Chitinophaga sp.
CAGGAGGGCACCCACCTTACACTTATTCATGGAGTGGGGTAACACCAAGGACTACCAATTATCCTACTGACACTTTAAAAAATTTGTGTGCACAATCAATAAATATTTTAGTCGCCGACTCAACTGATAATACTTCTCCACCTGATTATACTGTAACAACGCCAACAAAAATTAATGCGCTTACAAATCCTGTAAATCCTACTTGTTTAGGAGCTTGTAACGGATCTATTTTTGTAAATAAATCAGGAGGGACACAACCTTATTCTTATTTATGGACACCTACGGGACAAACAACAGATACATTGAAAAATGCTTGTCAAGGGACTTACACATTGACAATTACAGATGCTAATTCTTGTGTAGGAACAACAACCAGATCTTTAGCTGATCCAACACTTTTGGTTGCAAATGGCTCAAGTACAAATATTAAATGTTTTGGTATTTGTGATGGAACTGTCACGACTGCTCCTACAGGGGGAACTCCTCCATACACCCATTCATGGAGTAATGGTGCCTCAACACCATCAATCACAAATCTTTGCGCGGGTACTTATACAGATAATATTAAAGATGCAAAAGGATGTGTTGTTTCCTATACTGCTATTATTACACAACCAAGCTTACTTTCTTTAGCTTTAACTAAAGCGAATGCTTCCTGCGGAGGTGTTTGTGATGGAACAGCTACCGCTACTTTAACAGGTGGAACCGCACCTTATAAATATGAATGGTCTACTGGGTCATCAACTACAACCTCTTCTACAACAAATACGATTATCGGTCTTTGTGCCGGGACATATTCGGTTACAATAACCGATAAAAATAACTGTGTAAGAACAGGAACGATCATCGTTACAGAACCTCCTGTACTGAATGCAACCGCCTCGGCAACAAATATAACATGTAATGCTGTGTGTAACGGAACTGCAACTGTTGTTGTAACGGGTGGAACTGCCCCTTACACTTATTTATGGACCCCTGGTAATCCAACGGGTACAACAACGCCGACAATTACCAATCTTTGTCCGAATACGTATTCTGTAACAGTAAGGGATGCAAATAATTGTGTATCTACGAGTGTTGCAGTGATCACACAACCTGCAGTACTGAATGCAGTTCCAAGCAGTACAAATGTATCGTGTTTTGATGCTTGCAATGGAACAGCAACAGCCGGTGCCACAGGTGGAACAACACCTTATACTTACAGATGGCTTCCTATTTTACCGCCTGCAACTTCTCCGACGATTACAAATTTATGCCCGGGCACTTACAGCCTGGTTGTAACAGATGCGAACAATTGTAAGGATACCTCTTCTTCCTTTACAATAACGCAGCCTCCTGTACTTGCAGTGAATGCTGCAAGTGTGAATATAACCTGCAATGGTGTTTGTAATGGAACAGCAACAGCCAACCCTACCGGTGGAGTTGCTCCCTATTCATATTCCTGGACACCCGGATTGCAAACAACAAAAACTATTACCGGATTATGTGTTGGAAATTATACAGTAACTGTAACGGATGCAAACGGTTGTACGCGTTCACAGGTGATAAGCATTACCCAACCAAATACGCTGAATGTAAGTCTAGCTTCCACAAGCATTACTTGTAATTCTGTTTGCAATGCAACAATAACTTCTACAGTTAGCGGAGGTACACCAGGATACTTGTTTTCCTGGGCACCTGGTGGTGAAACAACCGCAAACATATCCAATAAATGTGCAGGTACATATACGCTTACTGTAACTGATAATTTGGGTTGTATCAGAACTGCAACCCGAGTAATTACACAACCAACACTTTTAAGTTTGAGTACGGGTTCTAGTGATGTCACTTGTTTTGGGCAATGTAACGGGAATGCTTCGGCAATAGCAGGTGGGGGTACCGCACCATATACTTATTCCTGGGCACCTGGCAATCAAACAACTTCATCCATCAGCAGTTTATGTGCAGGTACTTATACGGTTACAGCGAGAGATGCGGCGGGGTGTACACAAACAAAAACAGTTACCATTAATCAACCGGCACAGCTTTTTGCCAATCCGCTGGTTGTGGATAATGCAAGTTGTTCTGGTGTTTGCAATGGTTCGGCAATAGCAACTCCGATCGGAGGCACTGCTCCCTTTGCTTATTCCTGGAGCCCTGGTGGAGCAACTACTGCAACGGTAGCCAATTTGTGTCAGGGAACATATTCGGTCAGGGTTACAGATGCAAACAATTGCGTCTCGAATCAATCTGTTACAATAACACAACCAACACCAGTATCAGCAACCATATCCAGTTCAACTTCCAGTTGTAATATTTGTAATGGATCGGCAACTGCCACGGCAGGTGGTGGTACAGGGCCTTATACCTATTCGTGGGCACCCGGAGGTCAAACAACCGCTACTGCCACAGGGCTTTGTCCCAATACTACGTATACGGTTATCGTAACCGATTCAAAGGGGTGTACTTCAACGGCAAGTGTAACCATTCTTCAAACCATTATCATTAATATTACCACTTCTTCAACCGTTTTAAGTTGTGCAGGAAAATGCGATGGTATTGTCACAGCAAATGCTTCTGGTGGAACATTGCCTTACAGCTTTTTATGGGCAGGTCCGGGAGGCCCTTATTCTACACAAACAGTTACAAACCTTTGTGCGGGGACCTATACAGTAACAGTTTCTGATGCTGCCGGTTGTTTTAATTCGGATGTGGTTACCTTTACAAATCCGCCGGCTCTTACAGTAAACACTACAACTACAAATGTATCGTGTGCTGGAAGTTGCAACGGTTCGGCAACTGCAACACCTGCTGGAGGAACAGGGACATATACCTATGATTGGTCACCGGGAGGGCAAACCACACAAACAGCCACAAGCCTTTGTGTAGGATCTTATACTGTTACAGTTACGGATGCCAAAGGATGTGTGACAACCTCTGTTGTTGCGATCTCAGGACCAACTGCAATTACTGATCAACCAATAATAACAAAAGCAAATTGTACGCAGGCAAATGGAGCAATCACCGTTTCTCCCACCGGAGGTGTACCTCCCTTTACATATGATTGGGGCCCCGGCACCCCTACGGGAGATGGTACACCCAGTATCACCAACTTGTTACCGGGACCGTATACACTTGAAATAAGGGATAATACAGGCTGTATCGTCAATTTCAGTTATCTGGTAAATAATGACGCCGGACCATCATTGGCTGTTACCCATGCTAATGTATCCTGTCATGATGCCTGCGATGGATCTGCAACCGTTGTTGC
>CAZMRM010000297.1:4898-5231 GCA_964568515.1 uncultured Chitinophaga sp.
GGAGGCATTCCCGGATATACGTATTTGTGGAGTCCTGGAAACACTACCGGTACGTCCATATCTTCTGTTTGTGGAACAACGACCTATACCATTCAGGTAACTGATGCAGCAATGTGTATCTCCTTCGACACGGCCACTATTATTAATCCTCCTGTTTTGGCATTAAATGAAGCAGTAGTAAATGAAAGTTGCGGAGGAACCTGCGATGGTACTATTACGCTGAATCCATCTGGTGGTAAAGCTCCCTATACTTATTCATGGAATACAGGTTCAACAAGTTCCACCTTAACAGGTTTGTGTGCAGGCAACTATACTGTTACAGTGAAAGGTGCC
>CAZMRM010000298.1:0-436 GCA_964568515.1 uncultured Chitinophaga sp.
GGTTTGCTGGCAACAGCAAACCAGGTGGCACTGCCTTTAACCCTTTATTGATATATGGCGGTGTTGGATTGGGCAAAACACATCTTTCACATGCTATTGGTATTCAGATCAAAAATGAATTTCCGAATAAAACAGTATTGTATGTATCTTCTGAAAAATTTACTCAACAATACATTGACTCGGTAAGAAATAACAATCAAAATGACTTTGTTCATTTTTATCAGATGATTGATGTGTTGATCATTGATGATGTACAATACTTTGCAGGCAAAGAAAAAACGCAGGATGTATTTTTCCACATTTTCAATCACCTTCATCAAACCGGTAAACAATTGGTTTTAACGGCCGACAAAGCTCCCGTTGAATTACAAGGTTTTGAACAACGGTTATTGTCCCGCTTTAAATGGGGACTGGCTGCAGATCTGCAAACACCAGG
>CAZMRM010000298.1:446-5230 GCA_964568515.1 uncultured Chitinophaga sp.
TCCGTCGGCATATACTTTTTTCTCAAGAATAGCGATACGGGTTTCCAAACACCAGGTTTGGAAACCCGTATCGCTATTCTTGAGAAAAAAGTATATGCCGACGGATTGGATCTTCCAAAAGAAGTCATCGAATACCTTGCTTACAGCATCACGACTAACGTCAGAGAGCTGGAAGGTGCTCTGATCTCTTTACTGGCTCAGTCATCCATGAACAAAAAAGCCATCACACTTGAACTTGCAAAGCAAATGATCGACAAATTTGTTAAAAATACTGCAAGAGAAGTTTCTATTGATTATATACAAAAAGTGGTTTGTGATTATTTTGATCTTCCGATTGAATTATTAAAATCAAAGACACGCAAACGTGAAGTGGTACAGGCACGTCAGATTGCCATGTATTTTGCAAAAAGCATGACCAAGTCTTCTTTGGCAACCATTGGTTTACATTGTGGTGGAAAAGATCATGCTACAGTATTACATGCTTGCAGAACTGTCAATAACCTGATGGATACTGACAAACGTTTCAAGAATTACATTGACGAATTGAATAAAAAAATAAGCATTCAATAATCAATTGAAATACTCATATATAAAATAGGAATCTGCGAAGGCTGATTCCTATTTTTGTTAATACCTGCTTTCATGCAACTAACAATCAAATGAAACCATCAAAGCAAAAGAGAATAATTAAATTTGAGTGCGAATGACAAAAATTTTAATGGTATGCCTCGGTAATATTTGCCGTTCACCACTTGCAGAAGGCGTTTTGAGATACAAAGCAGAAAAAGCAAACCTTCCACTCACCATTGATTCGGCAGGTACCTCCAATTATCATATAGGAGAACATCCCGACAAACGTACCATACTGAATGCCAAACAGCATGACATCGATGTTTCTAAACTATGTGCCAGGCAGTTTACGGTTGATGATTATGATACATTTGATCATATTTTTGTGATGGATAGCTCTAATTATGCAGATGTCATTGGACTGGCACGAAATGAAAAAGACAAAAAGAAAGTAGAACTGATCCTTAACCGGGTTTATCCCAACTCCAACATGTCCGTTCCGGATCCTTATTTTGGTGGTGAACAGGGTTTTGAAAATGTTTTTATTCTGCTGGATAAAGCTTGTGATATCATTGTAGAGTCGTTGAAAAAGAAAGCATCATTATGACTAAAACTCAAAAAGGTATTCTTTACCTCATCCCTGCCACACTTGGTGATACTGCTGAAACAGCCGACGTATTGCCTGTTAAAGTTAAATCCATTATCAATCAGATTGATACCTATATTGTAGAGAATGAAAAATCGGCAAGACACTATCTTAAAAAGATGGGCATTGAAAAACCTTTGCAGGAACTGGTTTTATATCCCTTAAATCAACATACACAGCCACAGGAAATATCCGCATACCTGAAACCTTTGTCGGAAGGCAAAAATATTGGAATTATCTCGGAAGCAGGCTGCCCTGGTATTGCCGATCCAGGTGCAGAAGTAGTTGCCATTGCCCATGAACGCAACATACAGGTAATTCCTCTGGTGGGACCTTCTTCCATTTTACTGTCATTAATGGCTTCCGGCTTTAATGGCCAAAGCTTTACTTTTCACGGCTACTTACCAAAAGAACGGGGTGAACGTATAAAAAAATTAAAAGAGCTGGAAAAAGCGGCTCTGAAAAGGCAAACCCAGCTATTCATTGAAACTCCTTACCGGAACATGCATCTCCTGGAAGATATCCTGAATACCTGTGAAAACAACACATTATTATGTATTGCCTGTGATATCACTCTTGAAACAGAATTCATAAGGACCAAACGGATTGCCGAATGGAAAAAACAGGTACCGGCGATCAATAAAAAGCCAACTATTTTTTTGATTTATAAATAAGTTTGATCTTTCTTCGGATTCGACAGACCTTTCAGATAGTTAAAAAAATCAGTCAAAAGATTATAACGGATTTACAGCTTTTTTGATATCTGATAATTATTGCGGTTATTGGAATTCCGGGAAATCAGTTCTCCGAGAAAACCGGCTAAAAACAATTGTGTACCAATGATCATCACTGCCAAAGCAATGTAGAATAAAGGTTTATCCGTAACATCCCTTGTAGGAACGCCATAGGCTGAATTCAGGAATTTTTTTAGCACAAGAAGAAAAGATACAAGTCCTCCGATGACAAAAGCAATGCTTCCCCATAAACCAAAAAAATGCATGGGCTTTTTACCAAATTTGGAAACAAAGGTAATGGACATTAAATCCAGAAAACCATTCACAAAGCGCTCCAGACCGAATTTTGTAACACCATATTTACGTTCACGGTGTTGCACTACTTTTTCTTCAATTCTTGAAAATCCTGCCCATTTGGCGATCACCGGAATATAGCGGTGCATTTCACCGTATACCTCTATATTTTTAACCACTGCTTTTTTGTAAGCTTTTAATCCGCAGTTAAAGTCGTGCAGGTTCTTGATTCCGCTTGCCTTGCGTGTTGCCCAGTTAAAAAGCTTGGTCGGAATTGTTTTGCTAAGCGGATCATAACGCTTTTGTTTCCAGCCACTCACCAGATCACAATCATCCACAATTATCATTTTATACAGATCCGGGATCTCATCCGGTGAATCCTGCAAATCAGCATCCATCGTAATCACCACATCTCCCTGTGCCTCTTCAAAACCAACATTCAACGCCGCTGATTTTCCGTAATTTCTCCGAAACTGTATGCCACGAATGTTTTTATTTCTGACAGCCAGTCGTTCTACCTGTTGCCAGGATTTATCTTTGGATCCGTCATCTACCAGGATAATTTCATAAGTATAGGAATTATCAACCATTACACGCTCGATCCATTCGCACAATTCCGGCAAGGACTCTTCTTCATTATAAAGTGGGATGACTACAGATATATTCATTGCGCGGTAAATATACAAAATTTGGAGAATGTGAAGAATGGTTAAAATTGGAACCCGGAACATTAGCTGGAGCCGGAGGAATCATATCATCCGTAAGGATCACCCGATGGTTCCGATGCTATTAAAGAATTAGTAAAAAAAAGCAGTCGCATTTCATTATTTCTTTGCAGAGTAAAATAAAAATTTTACTTTTGTCGCGGGGTAAGTCTTATACGACCAGCTCCCTCTAATCCTCCAGGTGCGGAAGCAAGCAAAGGTAACAGGTTGAGCGGTGCGCTGTAAGTAGCTTACCCCTTCTTTATAAACTTAACACACAATCATGAAATTTTTTATTGATACGGCAAACCTTGAACAAATCAAGGAAGCACAGGATCTTGGCGTATTGGATGGAGTAACCACCAATCCTTCCTTAATGGCCAAAGAAGGTATTAAAGGGCAAGACAAAATTTTGAAACATTATGTTGATATCTGCAATATTGTAACAGGTGATGTGAGCGCGGAAGTCATTTCCACTGATTTTGAAGGGATTGTCCGCGAAGGTGAAGCCCTTGCAGCTTTACATCCTCAAATTGTTGTGAAAGTACCAATGATCAAGGATGGTATCAAAGCCATAAAATATTTTACTGAAAAAGACATACGTACTAATTGCACGCTTATTTTTTCCCCCGGACAAGCTTTATTAGCAGCAAAAGCCGGAGCCACCTATGTATCCCCGTTTGTTGGACGCCTGGATGATATTTCCACAGATGGTATGAGACTGATCGAAGACATTCGTGTCATATTCGATAACTATGCTTATACAACAGAAATCCTGGCTGCCTCCATTCGCCATCCCATGCATATCATCCAATGCGCCACCATCGGTGCCGACGTGGTAACTTGCCCGTTAAGCGCAATCACTGCTTTATTGAAACATCCTTTAACGGATAGCGGGCTGGAACAATTCTTGAAAGACGCTAAGAAATAAATCACACCAAACCGCATATTAAACGGTTTGGTGAAAACCAGAACGAAATATGCTGATCAGAATAAATCCCAATAAACCAAATGATTCCGAAATTGCACAGGTAGTCAATTGCCTGCGGGATGGCGGTGTTATCATTTATCCAACCGATACCGTATACGGCATTGGTTGCGATATTAACAAACAACGGGCTGTTGAACGCGTTTGTAAAATAAAAGGCATCGATTGTGAGAAAGCTAACTTTTCTTTTGTATGCCATGATCTTAGCCACCTCTCCGATTTTACCCGTCCCATCAGCACTACTACCTACAAGCTAATGAAAAAGGCACTTCCCGGACCTTTTACCTTTGTCCTTGAAGGAAATAATAATGTTCCTAAACTTTTTAAAAGTAAAAAGAAAACTGTTGGAATACGCATACCCGACAATACCATTTGCCTGGAAATTGTAAAAATGCTAGGGAACCCGATCATGAGTACTTCTGTTCATGACGATGATGAACTACTTGAATACACAACTGATCCGGAACTCATTTATGAAAAATTCAAAAATAAAGTAGATATCGTTGTTGCCGGAGGTTTTGGAAACAATGAGCCATCCACCGTTGTTGATTGTACAACGGATGAATATGTGATCCTAAGACAAGGACTGGGTATACTCGAAGAGTATGCCTGATGAACAGAAAATCTAAATTCTAATAATCAATCCAGCAGTTCGAGAAGTTCTTTTTTAGAAAATGATTTTAACAGTAAATCATCTGTTTTGATCAGATCAGTAACCAGTTTATTTTTTGATTCCTGAAGTTTCATGATTTTTTCTTCAATGGTATCCGGGCAGATCAATCGTACTGCTATTACATTCTTCGTTTGTCCGATACGGTAAGTTCGGTCTATTGCCTGATTCTCTACAG
>CAZMRM010000299.1:0-5223 GCA_964568515.1 uncultured Chitinophaga sp.
ACCGCTATTTACCGATGGCTTTTACAGAACAAGGAGTTGCCATGTTATCAAGTGTTTTAAGCAGCGAAAAGGCTATTCACATCAACATACAAATTGTACGTGTATTTACACGTATGCGTCAGCTGGTTTTAGACAATACCGAACTCCGGTTAGCACTAGAGGAAATCAAAAGCAGGACAGAAAATAATACAAAGAACATTGAAGTGGTTTTTCAATACCTGGATGAGTTAATTGAGAAACAAGAATATCAGGAACCTATGCCCTCTATTGGTTTTCAAATAGGAAGTAATAACCCAATTGTTTGAGGTCACAATTTGTGACCTCAAACAATTGGGTTATTATCAGTCACTTACTGTTTTTTTGCTGGCTTTAAGGATTGTTTTTATAATGTGTGATGGGCTGGATTCGGTAAAAAAACTATATTTACCCATAACATTTACAGCTTCCTATGAAATACATCTTTTTTAGTTTCGCACTTGTAGTCCTTGCTTGTAACACTTCAGAAAAATCAGTTACAGAAACAGAAACCCTTTCAGCTGTGGATAGCAGTACAACACAGGGTCCTGAAGATATAGCTGCCGGTAGAACAATTATTCCTGAAACAGGAATTAACTGTATACATGCAACAGCAACACCAGTCGTTAAAAAAAGTTCTTTTCCCCAAACGACATTCCAGCTACAGTCAGATAAGCAAACAGGGATTGAGACTATTCAGTTAGAGAATGAAGATAAAGTAATTATCAAAAATTGGGGTTGTGATTATTATGTCCTTACCTTTCGCTTTGAAACCAGCCGCTTCCAGGAAGATCCGGCTAATTTAGGATTTTGGTATAAAAGAGCTGTAACCCTTCTTAATGAAATAAATAAGGGATTGGATACTCCGATAGATGTAATAAAAGGAACCGAACGCCTGGTGGTACAGATTGAAAATGATTTACCAAACGGATATGCTAACTTACAGTTGAACGAAGAACTCAGTTTTAATGATGAAACACCCCGAAGCTTTATAAGCATCGATAAAATTGAGAAATTGGATGAAAAACGATATGCTGTGACAATAACTTTTGCAAAAGGACCATTAAAATAAGTTGTTATCGGATATTTGTTCGAAACAAAACATAAATCCTGCTACAATTTATCTTATTTTTTACTAATTTTCATACCTGTTAAGAGTATTTTGAGTTTATCCTAAAATTTGTCCTATGAATAACTGCATTGAGCATCTGACCGCATTATCTTTTTTATTACGTGTTGTTTTGGGAATTTTATTCTTTTTTCAAGGTTATGATAAAGTATTCTATGTAAAAATTTCAGGTGTAATCGATTCGTTCAGACGAGAGCTGGGAACTAAAAAAATACCTGATTTCCTGCTTGTAACAAGCGCCTGGTTCACTTCATTTGTTGAACTTGTTTTTGGAGGATTATTGATTTTAGGTTTATTTAAAACCCTGTCTCTTTATATGCTCGGAATTGATCTGATTCTTGTTGTTGGAGCTTTTAGTATCATTACACCTATGTGGGATATGCAATTGCTTTTTCCACGTCTTATTTTACTTGCGATATTGCTTTACTTGCCAACAGAATGGGATGTGCTGTCCCTTGATTTTCTATTACGTAAATAATATTAGGTAACTATCGGGAACGTTATACAATTTAGCTTTAGGATTATCATCATCGCCAAACCTGACCGGCCGGTTCCACAAGGAAATAAGGATTCATACTGAAAGCAAATAATAAATTGAAACCTGGAGGTTTATTTTATACTATCATCGTCTCTTTTATCGGATAAGCAATCTTATCATTTTTAATAAACAGGTTAGTTTATAATCCTGAATCTTTTCCGCATTGTTTTTTCATACATTTTGTGTAATATAGAAGTTGGTTTTACGCAAATAAATCATTTTTTTAACTTTAATCACACATTATTAGTTGTTATGAAAAGAGTAGTTGTTATCTCCTCCTGTCTGTTGGCTTTATCCATGCATGCACAAAGGGAAGAAAAAAAAATTGAAAGTAATTTATGGACCTGCACATTTGAAGAAAAAGAAGGTCGATTAGATGGTAAGTATACATCCTATTATAAAAATGGACAAAAAAAAGCAGAGGGCTTTTTTGAGAATAATTATCGCCACGGCAACTGGACCGTTTGGGATCAAAATGGAAATATAAAAGTTCAACGCTATTATTCCACTCCTTTTTCATTTGCCGAACGTCCTGGTAATATTATCAATCAGCCTTACACCGTACAATATAATTCAGATGGTTATATCGAATATTTTAACATCGAAGAAACAGACCTTGTTTTCAGAAAACGATTGTGGCGACTCATACCACAGGATAACAATGCCATGATCTTTGAGAATAATAATTTGTTTAACGTACTCAATAAAAATATTCAGAACAAAAATATAAAAGCATATTCCCCGCAGGATGATGAATTTAAGCAGGAGTTAACCGATCCGATTGATGCCAGTCATTTAACGATTATCGGATATAAAATAAAAGAGGATTTCTTTATAGATAAAGTAAGAATGACATCTGAATACAGGATTGTTGGCATTTGTCCGGTAGCACTTAATAAAAAAACTTTTAAAACAGTTGATTTGTATTGGATATATTATCCGGAAATAAGAAAACATCTGGCACAAATTAAATTAACATCCAGCTCCAAGGATGCAAAAGTAAAAACGATGGATGATTTATTTTTTTACCGCAATTTCAGTGGGAATATATATAAAGAAAGTAGTTGGCACAACCGGGCAATTAACGAATTAAAACAAGGAGAAGATGCCGAAGCGGAATCGGAACGAATAGAATTAGGAATAATAGAAATGGAAAACGATTCATGGACACCGCTTAAAAAATAAATTCAACAATTATGCTGAGGTGACTTCTTATTACCGCTACCGGCTTTGTATGTTGATTCATATATGTGGAGTATGAACAGGAGAATGAGTATAATTTTCTACTCCATCAAACATTTTATTTAAAAAGAACGCTGTGAAACATATTCCGGAAGCGCGTTTTGTTTTTTTATAAAAACTGGTATAATATTTATATTGATCTTTTTTACGTTAGATAACAACGAAATTACTACTGTAAAATTCCCCAGATAATTAATTTGAATTAGTTTACTTGCCAGAGTACTACCTAAGAGCGCCTGTCTGCTTTTTTAATTGTTTCCTTAGTCCGTTCTCTGTTAGCAGATTCAAAAAAGATCCTTCGTTTCATTCATTCATAAACCAGGTAGCCGAAAACTGGAACTAGAGTAGGCAACTAATATCAACTATCATGGCAACAATTCACGCACCCGTTGATGAGATTAAATCTTCAATCACAGGGAATACAAAGTCAAAAGTTATTAAAACAGAAACCTTAAAAGCAGAAGTTGAAATTACCGAACAGCATGCTTTTGGATGGGTACCCGATCTTCCTGATTTTAGGGATTACAGTGCTGATCATACAGAAATAAGAAAACTGCTGCCGGCAAAAACAAACAAATTAACTGTAAACAAACAGCCTTTATCATTACCAACACATATCGATTTACGTGCATGGTGCCCACCTGTAGAAGATCAGGGATCTTTGGGTTCGTGTACAGCTAATGCGGGAGCCGCACTGCTGGAATATTTTGAAAGACGTTCTACCGGAAATCATATTGATGTTTCGCGTTTATTTTTATATAAGACAACACGAAACTTTATGCAGGTAACAGGCGACTATGGGGCCTATTTACGGAGTACGATGGGAGCAATGGTATTGTTTGGTGTCCCACCGGAAAAATACTGGCCTTATGTGATCTCTAAATTTGATATTGAACCCACTGCTTTTTTATACAATTTTGCGGATAATTATAAAGCTTTAAAATATTATCGGTTGGATCCTGTGGGTACTTCATCTTCTGCGTTGCTGACAAGTGTTAAAAATCACCTGAATGCAGGTTTTCCGAGTATGTTTGGTTTTACAGTTTATAATTCATTTTACCAGGCAAAATTAACCGGAAAAATTCCGTTCCCCTCTCCAATAGGTGATTCTGTTGTAGGTGGACATGCCATTGTTGCTGTAGGATATGATGATAGTATTAAAATTAAAAATTCAAACCCCGGATCTCCGGAAACAAAAGGAGCATTGCTTATTCGAAATTCATGGGGTACTGCTTGGGGTAAAATGGGGGGGTATTTATGGATGCCATATGATTTCATCCTGAAAGGGGTAGCAAAAGATTTTTGGACCTTAATCTCTGCTAATTATATAAACACCGGAATGTTCAATGTTTAGTTTGAACAACATCCCCTGTAAAAGGGTTGTATCTCCAGGGATATAACCCTTTTGCATTTAGAGTAAAAACTACAAACCTTATACTGGTTAATTCCGGAGAGGAACCTTTAATACCCCGGCTCCGGAGGAGCCGTATATTCTATCTTTGAAAATAGGTATTCCTCTTTAAAATTAATCTTCACGAGATTCAGAAATTTAATATATTCTTCTTTAAAACTTTTCTTCTCATGATATTTTTTTTGATTTTGAATGTGCGTAACTACACTATCCGATGGAGAATGATGGTATGAAAAGACACTGTATCCGTTTTGCCACTGAAAATCGAATTTTGTGAATTGTTGTTCCCTGACATATTCCATCGAAGATTTCTTAATTTCGTTTACTAAATCACAAATACAACAAGAAGGTTTTATGCCGATAAGAAAATGTATATGATCTGGCATTCCGTTAATAGCGATTATTTTTTGATGTTTACTCTTAACCATTCCGGAGATGTATTTATATAGTTTCTCCTCCCAGCAGGCGTCAATTAAATATTCTCGTCCCTTGACAGCAAAAATAACTTGAATGTAGATCTGTGAAAATGTATCAATCATAATAGTGGAATAAAATAACGGGAACAATATTAATTACTCAAACGGCCATTCTTATCATCATTTTCACAAAAAATTATTGATATTCTTACTGTATCCGGGGCTGTCAATTTTATATCCCTTAAAGTAGTGAATGGCACTACCTGTTTTTGGTAACCGGACTACCTATATTCGTTAGGTTAAATTACAAGATTCATGGTATTTGTATTCCGGAATAAATAAGCCATTTTTGCAGGCGAATATTTTTTTCTCATTAAACTCCTGAAATAATGAAAAGAATAAGAACCATAGATCTTGCAAAAGGTTTTGCTGTGCTTACACTTGCTCCCATTCATGCACTGATCATTTTCGC
>CAZMRM010000300.1:0-5173 GCA_964568515.1 uncultured Chitinophaga sp.
AAGTATGATCATCATCTGTGTCTGTTACTCTGTTACACTAATGAGCGATGCACTGTTTAATTGAAATGATAATTGAATTGATTATCATATTTTTCAGTTCCGTGTCTAATAATTCTGTTGATAATTATCAACCTGGTTGGCATATAAAAACTGATTGTAGGTTCTGCCATTGGAGTTTTTTAAATTGCTGGCATCCTCTTCATCCAGGTAATTTCTGTTAATGTATTCTTCCATGCCCTGAACATCTCCTTTTAAACGGGCTTCAGGAATCCCGTTCCATGCCTGATAGGTTTCTTCCTGTCCGGAAAAGGTGATGAATTTAATAATGTTGCTTTTATTATAGTAGGCTCCGGAAAGATAATAGGATTTTAAATCGGATGTACCGCGATCAATAAAACCGTCAGAAGTTATTTTTGACAGTCGTGCATCAATTGCAAATTTACTGTCAATAAGACCCGTGCCGGCATTAATGGTGTTTTTTAAAGTGTTGAAGGACCCGTACGAAACATTGTATTCGCCATAAGGTATCGGATTTAATTTCGTTGTTTGAATGTTTAAACTTCCTCCAAAGGCACCCGCTCCATTTGTAGAGGTCCCTACACCACGTTGTACCTGAATGTTATCTATGCTGGAAGCTATGTCAGGAACATCCACCCAGAACGTTCCTTGTGATTCGGCATCATTAACAGGAATTCCATTGATGGTTACATTGACACGTGTTGCATCTGATCCTCTGATTCGTATCCCTGTATATCCTATGCCTGTACCGGCATCGGAGGTCGTTACAACAGATGGTTGCTGATTCAGCAGATAAGGTAAGTCCTGTCCCAAATTTTGTTCTGAAATCTGCGCTTTATTAAGATTGCTGTAAGCCATGGCTGATTTATTATCCGTGCGTGTAGCAGAAACGACAACAGCATCCAATGACTTTTGCTGATAAGCGGAATCTTTTTTAGAAGGTAAACTGTCTGTTAAAGATTGTGAAAACGCAGTGGACGACAGGAACAGAAATGTAATGAATATAATACGCGACGGATGAAACATTTTACTCAAAATTAAATTAATGGAAATGTATCCAGAGGCGGGATTCATTTTATGTTCAATTTACCTTTCCTTACGCAGGTATTATCCTGATCAAGTGTATTGGCAAAGCTTGTGGAAGCTGTTACCAATTGGGTATAATCTCAGCCCTTTTGCTAATGCGGAAGAGCACCCCTTAGAGAGTACAAAACTAAAGATTATTCTCTTATCTCGTGTAAATTATTTTCAATTGCGACGATTGCATTTTGCAAACGGGCTGATCCTGTTCCTTTAACAACTGCATAAGTGGCATCTATTTTTTTAAGTTCCACTTCATACCAGTCGTAAAAGAAAGTCCGCCGGTGAGGATTTTCCCTTACCGGGTCTTCTTCCCAGGGAAGGTCGGGATAGGTGAGTAAATAGAGATCATAAGGGTGTTTCAGCAGGGTGTCGTGGATCCAGGGAGGTATCGATTTAAAGACATCTTCACTCCAAACCTTTGCGACAATCAGTTCGGTATCAATAAAAATAAAACGGTTTGCTTTCAAGATCAGCTCCTGTTCCTGTCTGAATTGTTCCTGAGCAATAGTCAATATATCCTCCTGGGTATATTTTCTGTTTAGATTTTTTAAATAACTGCGTGAGTATTCAGGTATCCAAACGGTCTTGTAATGTATGGCCAGTTGCTCGGTAAGAGTCGATTTTGCAGTGCTTTCCGGGCCAATTAAAGCTATTCTTAAGATGTCAGTATTCTTTTTTTCCATTGAAAATAACCAATAATAGCTATAAGAGTATAAATGGCATATAAAAAGGCAATAAGATAAAATTCACGTGATCCATAAAGTACAATGGCCAAGGCATCAATAATTGCCCAAAAGATCCAATTCTCGATAATTTTTTTTGCTGTCATCCAGGTTGCCACCAGGCTAAATGCTGTAATAAATCCATCCAGATAGGGAAGGGCCTGAGTTGAATAACGATGTGCAATATAGCCAAACGGTATCCAAAGAAAACAGGAAACTAAAATCAGATATAGATTTTTTGTCAATGACCAACTGACAATAGCACGTTCCGTATTTTTGGAATCAATGCTGTTTCTGTCTTCTTGAACCGGTTGTTTATTGGATGCATGCAGCCATTCATACCAGCCATAAATACCAATAATAACATAAAAAAACTGTAAGCCGCTTTCCAGAAATAAGTTTCCTTTATAACACAAATAAACGGAGAAAGCGCTTGATAAAATGCCAAACAGCCAACACCAGAAAATTTCAAGAGCAGCGAGCACAACATAAATAAGTGCACAGATAAAAATCACCCACTCTGTTAGAGAAGTTTGCTGGATGGCCGATACGATGGAGTGGAAGATGTTGGTTTGCATTGATAAATAAATGATTATTCAATGGCAATCTTTAATTCCTGAAATTTTTCTATGATTGCATTGAATTCGGCAACCGGATCTTTACGTTTCCAGATGGAATTGTAAAATGCCAGTCCTTCAAAACCAATTTCATTTGCTTTTTCAATCGCGTGAATATCAACACCACCTCTTGCAATTACTTTATAATTTGATTTTGCCAATGCTAACTTTAAACTATGATTGGTATATCCGCCTTGAAATTTACTGGTGATACTTTCAAATATTGGACTTAAAAAAACATAATTGTACGGGTAAGATTCCTGTTCAAATAATTTCCCCATTGTATCATAGGAAGTGCTAAGAAGAATATTTGGATTTTTAAGCTTAATAAGTTTAAGCATTATCCAGGTACGAAATTTTCTTTTTTTATGGGTTTTAGTTAAATGAATACCTTTTAAATGAAACTGCCGTGCAAGGGTATGATGTGTATGGATAATAATACGATTATGAAAATGGGCAGGTATAGCGTTTATTAATTCTTTTGTTTTTCTTGTAGAGATCTTGTGTTTTCTTAAATGGAAAGATTCCAATCCCGCTTCAAAAAGCTTGGTGATAATTTGTGCCTCATTCTCTATAATCCCGTTATTGGAAATAACGATCAGTTTCATAGTGGTAAGTTTAAGGTGTTAAATTCATGTATTGCTTTTGAAATATCTTCGATTAAACCATTGTTTTTTTCAATAGCATTTCCAACAACAACGATATCGGCACCTGCTTCGCAAGCAGATATGGCAGCTTCTGCATTTCGAATGCCACCACCGACAATTAGTGGTACGTTTAGCTGTTTACTCACTTCCCTGATCATACGGCTGCTTATGGGTATTTGTGCTCCACTGCCTGCATCCATGTAAATGAGTCTTAATCCCAGCATTTCACCGGCAATAGCAGTACACAAAGCAATATCTGTTTTATCATGTGGAATAGGAACCGTATTACTGATGTAGGAAGCAGTGGTTAATTTTCCACTTTCAATAAGCATATATCCTGTTGGAATAATTTCCAGCCGACTTGATTTTAATTGCGGGGCAGCGATGACGTGTTTACCGATAAGAAATTCAGGGTTACGTCCGGATATAAGTGAAAGAAGCAGGATGGCATCTGCATCTTTACTGATTTGCAAATTATTACCCGGAAAAATAATTACAGGTAATTGAGTTGCTTTTTTTATAGTAGCAATGCATTGTACAAAATTGCCGGTTGTTAAAAGACTTCCACCAACCAGAATAAAATCAGCTTTCGCATGTTCTGCAAGATGTATGACTTCAGTCGACTCAAATTTATCAGGATCAATGAGTATGGCAAATAATTTTTTCCCCTGTTGTTTCTTTCTTACAATTGTTGTGTATAAGTCTGCTGACATGCTTTATGATCGATTTTTTGAATGTCTTTTTTAAAATCAATACTTGACAGTATCCTGTGAAAATATGCTTATAGAATTGTCTTATATGTTTTCCAAAACTAAGGAATCTCCTAATAAATTTGGCAATATTACGGAATATATTGATAATTTGAGACACAGAAGCCCATCTGGTATAAAAAATTTGTTTGTTGTCGGGATATGGATTAATTTCGCGTTCGCTTTAAATTCTAAAAACAAAAATAAAATGTCGAAAACAACCACTGAAAAGTTTGTGAAATACAAAGTAAAAGATATTTCCTTGGCGTCCTGGGGACGTAAGGAAATCAAGTTGGCAGAAGCAGAAATGCCTGGTTTAATGGCACTCCGTGCAGAGTATGGTGCGAGTAAACCATTGAAAAACGCACGCATTGCAGGATGTCTGCATATGACTATCCAAACGGCAGTACTTATAGAAACACTTGTTGAACTGGGAGCTGAAGTTACCTGGTCGTCCTGTAATATTTTTTCAACACAGGATCATGCTGCTGCTGCAATTGCTGCAGCAGGGATATCGGTTTATGCCTGGAAAGGTATGAATGAGGAAGAA
Source organism: uncultured Chitinophaga sp. (assembly GCA_964568515.1). GTDB lineage: Bacteria > Bacteroidota > Bacteroidia > 2-12-FULL-35-15 > 2-12-FULL-35-15 > 2-12-FULL-35-15. Next base: position 4,387 of record CAZMRM010000300.1, read on the forward strand.
TTTGACTGGTGTATCGAGCAAACACTTTTTTTCGGTGAAGAACGCAAACCATTAAATATGATTCTTGATGATGGAGGCGATCTTACAAATATGGTCTTTGATAAATTCCCTCAGTTAATTAAAGAGATCAAAGGACTTTCTGAAGAAACAACTACCGGTGTACACCGCTTATATGAGCGCATGAAAAAAGGCACTTTGCATGTTCCTGCCATCAATATCAATGATTCTGTTACAAAGTCAAAATTTGATAATAAATATGGCTGCCGTGAATCACTTGTTGATGCAATTCGCAGAGCAACAGATTTGATGCTTGCCGGAAAAGTAGCAGTTGTTGCCGGTTATGGTGATGTTGGAAAAGGTTCAGCAGAATCCTTAAGTTCTCAAGGTGTACGTGTTATTGTTACTGAAATAGATCCGATTTGCGCATTACAAGCGGCAATGGACGGGTACCAGGTAATGAAAATGGACAATGCTATAAAAGAAGCAGACATCATTGTTACTGCAACGGGAAATAAAAACATTATCCGTGACCGTCATTTCAAAGCAATGAAACAAAATGCTGTTGTTTGTAATATTGGTCACTTCGATAATGAAATTGATATGGCCTGGTTGAATACAAACTATGGTAAAACAAAGGATGAAATTAAACCTCAGGTGGATAAATATACAATTGATGGAAAAGATATTATTGTGCTTGCCGAAGGCCGTTTGGTGAACTTAGGATGTGCAACAGGTCACCCAAGTTTTGTAATGAGTAATTCATTTACCAACCAAACACTAGCTCAAA
>CAZMRM010000301.1:0-3194 GCA_964568515.1 uncultured Chitinophaga sp.
ATATGATAGAACAATTCACATTACAGTTTTTAAAGGATCTCAAAAAGAATAATAACAAAGACTGGTTCGATACCCACCGTTCAAGGTATGAGCAGGCCAAAGCACATTTTACAACCTTTGTATCGGATTTGATAATACAAATTTCGAAGTTTGATCCTTCTGTAAAACATCTGGAAGCAAAACAATGTATATTCAGAATAAACAGAGATGTTCGTTTTTCTAAAAATAAATCCCCCTATAAAAATAATATGGCTGCTATTATTTCCCCGGGTGGGAAAAAATCAGGTTTAGCCGGTTATTATTTTCACCTGGAACCAGGTGCATCCTACTTTGCCGGTGGACTATGGCAGCCTGAACCTGCTCAATTAAGTGCCATTCGTCAAGAAATTGATTACAACGCAGATGAGTTCAAAAAGATCCTTGGAGCTAAATCATTTAAAAACTATTTTGGTGCTTTATCGGAAGAAGATAAATTAAAAACAGTTCCTAAAGGTTATGATAAGACACATCCGCAGATTGAATTATTAAAAAATAAAAATTTTATTGTAGTTCATGAAATAGCTGATAAAACGATCGTTTCAAAAGATTTTCTAAAACAGGCAACAACTATTTTTCATGCTATGCATCCTCTGAATTCATTTTTGAGAAGAGCATTTGATTAATCATTTCACTGTTGCCATAAATCACTTTCGTATTTAAAAATATCCTCTTTTATTTCTTCCGATTCCAATAGAATGTCTTTCCCTATCTTATATTCCGAAATATTTCGATTATACACATTGGATTCTTTATACACATAACTGGAAAATTTACGTTTTACAAACAATTCATCATAGCTCATCCTTTCCGAATCGTTACGGGAATTGAAAGAGCCCGCCTTAGCAAGAAATGGTCTTGCTTCAGGAAAATAGATCCAAAACAAAGGCTTAACTCCAAGTACTTCTCCATCTTCACTTAACTTTTGAACGAGCGGGCAAATGCCTACTATTCTTGCTTCCATTACGGATCGTTGCCTGTCAAAGAACCAATCCTCTTTTATCCAGTACTGACAAATATTTCCTGCTTTTACTTCTGATTTAACAGGGGTCGTAAGGTATTCTCCCGGATTATTTATATCTTCTGTCTGATGGGTTGAATCCCATGAAACCAGCAAACGTTCCACTTCTTCTTTTGTCATTTCACTGGTAAATTCGTCGTCAAATAAAGGATTTGCATAGGCTTTCAGGCTATTACTTAAAACCGCCGATTTTAAGACATCAAACAAACTTTTTAAACATACAGTAGGTTCCAATGGATAATATAAAGGCAAATTCAATTTTTCACGCAGATCAATTACTCGCCAGATGCGTTTGCTCCACATCAGATCGCCATCTCTGACATAAGCCATTTGCATGGGGAACGGTCGGCTTATTCTGTCCATATTACAAGGCAACGGATCTAATACAGTTGACTGTGCGTACAACGGCGACTGCAAAAATGTAAAAAACAGTATAATACAGAGAAGGAAATGATTTGAAAACAGGGCTGATATTCTTCCAAAGGAAGGATGCTGAAGAATTTTCATGTGCGCTGCAATAATGAGTCTGGTTTCCATGGTACCGGTTTTATTATGTCAAACGGAAGAAAACAAAAATTTATTGCAAAAAAAATCCCGGTGCTTCGACCGGGATTTTTTAATTTTTTTTAGAAGTGCCACAGATCATGTTCGTACATGAAAATATCGTTCTTTACACGATCTGCTTCAAGCAATACATCCAAGCCTGTCTTATACTCCGATATGATACGGTTAAAAACGTTGGATTCTTTTCTTACATAACTTGTAAACATACGTTTCCAGAATATATCTTCCAATGTTCTACGTTCAGCATCATTGTGCCTCATGTAAACCTCCTGATTTGCAAATACAGGTCTTGCTTCCGGAAAATAAACCCAGAATAAGGCTACATCTCCTCCCAAACGCTCACCGGATTCAGATACTTTTTCCACTAATGGACAAATTCCAATAATTCTTACATCCATTACCGAACGTTGTCTGTCGAAGAACCAATCTTCTTTAATCCAATATTTCCAAATATTTGCACTTGTGGTTTCATTTTTTGTTGGTGCAGATAACATTGTACCTGGGTTATTCGGATCTTCTGTCTGAGCTGTAGAATCCCATCTAACGAGTTTCGCTTCAATTTCCGTTTTGGTCATATCATACCTGAACTCGTCATCGACCAGCGCCTGATCAAATAAGGTGATAGAACCATCTTTCATTGCAGCATCCTTAATCACGTCGAATAAACTCTTACGATCCAAAATAGGTACATCCGGATAATACAATGTATGATTCATCTTTTCACGTAAATCAACAACCCTCCAGATACGTTTGCTCCACATCACATCAGCTTCACGTAAGTGCGGATATGGAATGGCCCTCCGTGTACGCGTATTTTCCTTTGTATATACGCCATCGGGTATTTAGGTGGTTTGAGTGTTGTTGCAGGTGCTTGTGCAAAGCTGCTTAATGCTGCTGTAGCAGCAATAAAAAACACCAAAAGAAATTTCATAGTTTTCATGAGTTATCCTCCTCAGTAATTATTTAATTTTCAAAACACAACCTGTGATTTTTCTAATACCATCAGGACATTGCACTTTTACTTCCTCAATCAATACTTTTTGACCGGATTTTACTTTATTCAAAATATCTTTCATTGCAGCAGTAGCCCCTGGTCCTTGCGCTGTATAATCAGCATAACCACCATTTACGAATACAGACATGTTCCAGGAAACAACCGGGAATTTCAAATCGAATACGAAATCTTCCAGTTTTGGAATAACCCCTCCGGCTGCCAATAATTCCCCTTTACCTACTTTTCCATCGCCTACCACTCCGGCATAAGAAGCCTGAGGACTTGGTACTTTCTTCACACGGAATTTCATGGCTCCCATGGATTTGCTGGCACCACTTTTCGATTTAATAGCAACATTAACAGAACATTCATTTCCAGAGGTAACCTTTACAATGTAATGTCCCTGTCCTTTATTGATGATACTACCGCCACCACCGGAAACAGTTGCAACAACATCTGTTGGAGCTGCACCTGCCACTGAAATGTCTACCGGATTTTCAACACCTATGTAGAACACGTTCATTTTTGTTGGTGAAACAGCCATCGCCGAATCGCACCTCAAAATTCGCAGGCTCTTTC
>CAZMRM010000301.1:3204-3586 GCA_964568515.1 uncultured Chitinophaga sp.
GATGGACGAGCCACCATGTAGCTTCCGCTAAACGGATAGGGTTTAACTGTTCCATCCGGTGCTTTAACATTGATTACACCACTATATTCCTGTAATCCTTCTGCACTGGTACGAATCGTATATTTACCAACGCCATTTTCCACCGGTACTTTTGTACTGCCTCCAACGGTAATTTCGGGGTTTTGAGTAGAGCTGTGTGCGGAAACAAAAATATCCGCTGTGTACTCGTCCCCCGAAGTGATATAGCTTGTGGGCGCCACCACTTTTGCTTCAATGGCATCAAATTTAAAATCTCCTGCATCCACAGATTTCAATAATACAGATACCACATCACTTTCAGCATTCTTTATGTCATTTTTAATCTTCGCAAAAGAACTTAATA
>CAZMRM010000301.1:3596-5142 GCA_964568515.1 uncultured Chitinophaga sp.
CTCCCTCCCTCAGTGTCTATATTAAAATCGAGAATATTATGATAAAATAAATTATTTTCCCAGGTAATTTTTTTCTCATCAGCTTGTGAATACACATCTTCCGTACTTAAACCAAGTTTCAGACCTGCACGTTCCTTTTCCGGAACAAGTGCTGTCATTTCTTTTTTAAATTCTTCGATCTTTTTCTTTAAATCAACTGCTTTTCCTGTAGCAGCTTCTGGATTTTCACCAATCAAAATGTGAGTTGGCTGATCATAGCTGTCTTTACTGTCAATATTCTTTAATTGAAAGGTATCTGCCTGAGGTCTTTGAATATCAGACTGAACCGATGCAATCAGTTCTCCCCTTAATTCATCAATGAATTTGATTAATTCGTTTGACTTCTTTTTAGCTTGTTGTGCTTTATCATACCAAGGTTTGGTCTTTGTTTGATTTTCGCTTAAAGCCTTCGAAAATTTGTCATATAACATCGCATTCTTACTATCGAAGTTTATGTTCGTTATATTCAAACCTTCTTCAATTGTGACAAAAGCGTTCAGAATCTCCTTGGAAACGTTTAGTGCTAACAATGCTGTCAACACGAGGTACATCATCCCGATCATCTTCTGTCTTGGGGTTTCTTTACCACCACTCATATCTTATAAAAGTTTTTCTTGGATTTATAAATAAGTTAATTATAAATGAAGAACTTCAAAATTCTTCAAAAGAAAAAATAATTCTTCTTACGAAGAATTATTTTCTCATTGCAGTAAGCATGTTACCATAAATGGTATTTAATGACTCTAGATTAGAAGAAAGCTGTGCAATCTGATCTTTGTATTTCCTAGTATCATCAACAGAATCATTCAGATTTTTCATTAAATCTTCAAGACCTTCATAGAATTTAGAAGTAGCTTTTAAATGCTCATTAGACCCTTGAAGTTGCAATTCATAGGATGCATTTAATGCTGCAAGATTCTTAGAAACTTTTACAATCTGATCACCGAATGAAGCGCTATCGTCATTACTAACGGTAAGCCCCATTAATGATTCAGCAGCTTTGGAATAAGAATCAGATAATGAACTTACATTTTTTGCTGCTGATTTTACACTGGATACATAGTCGTTGGTAGCAACGGAAGCATCCGTAATATTACTTAGTTTGGAAGCCTGATCACCCAATGAACGCATTCCTTCTCCAAGGCTGGCAATCAGCTCAGGTCCTATTTTAGCCTCTTCAAACATTGCATCCAATTGTTCTGTAACAGAACCTTTATCTTCTTCAATCTTTTTATGTTCGTTTTCACCTTCTTCGCCATGCATCCCTGCCAATTCAGGATACACTAAACTCCAGTCAATTTCTTCGTGTGGGGGTTCAAATGCTGAGAAAAAGAAAATTACCGCCTCTGTTGATAAACCTACAACAAGCATTGGTCCAGCACCAGGCCAGTGCATAATTTTAAACATTGCTCCCACAATTACGATCGCCGCACCAAATCCATATAATTTGGCCATGAAACTTTTCCACTTTTTACCGCCCATAGTTTTTTAAATTTAAAAGTTAATA
>CAZMRM010000302.1:0-5038 GCA_964568515.1 uncultured Chitinophaga sp.
CTAACCACTTCGTGTTTTTATTATCAACTAATACATACTGTATATCTGTGTCCATTAAACCTTGGGCATGCGCATATCTTTTGAACGTATGGTTTTTTCTGAACCTGCATAAACCGCTTGATGTTGCGATCCAGATATTTTGCTGATAATCCTGTGTAATCCCGTTGATATTATCGCTTGGTAGTCCATCAAGTGTGGAGTAATTGGTAAATCGTTTTCCATTAAAACAGCTCAACCCCGAATTGGTACCAATCCAAATGTTCCCATCCACATCCCCATAAATACACTTTACATATTTTCCTATGAGTCCATCTTTTCTTGAGAAATTAATGAAGGCCCCATCGGTCAGTTTGCTGATTCCTTTATCTGTTCCGAACCATAAATCTCCTTTCGCATCTTTTATGCAAGAAGTGATGTAATTACTGATCAACCCATGTTTGATCGTATAAGCAGTAAATTTTTTGCCATCAAATTTATTTACACCGGCAATGGTTCCGATCCACAAATTACCTTGATTATCCTGATTTATTGCTGTGACAGCATGATTAAGAAGTCCATCCTTAGGACTATAATTGGTGAACGAGTTACCATCAAATTTGCTTAAACCGGCATATCCTCCGCTCCAGATGTTTCCTTTATTGTCCTGAAAAATAGTAGAGACACTAATGAATGGTAAGCCATCATCAACGGTATAGCCTTTGAAATAATAAGCCTGACCCTGGCTTTTCCTGATGAACAGAACAACCGTTAGAAAAAATATTAGAATGAATCTGTTCCGCATGAACCCTTAATTAAGATACACGATTAGCACTACAAAACTGACCAAAAATAATAAACTTATTTTTTTAATAATGCATCCCAGCCCTGTGCTGTTAAAGGGTGAGACGTTCCGCCTTTTGTAATTAAGTTGACACCATCTTTTATATGGGTAATGTGCCCGATTACGGTAATATCAGGGTTGGCTTTTATTTTAGGATAATCTTCCTGACGTATGGTAAACAGCAATTCATAATCTTCTCCACCGTTTAATGCACAAACGGTTGGGTCCAGATTAAAATCACGGGCTGTGTTATACGTGGAAGGATCAATGGGTATTTTTTCTTCAAACAAATTACAACCAACTTCTGATTGAGAGGTAAGATGTAAAATTTCGGAGGCAAGTCCATCCGATATGTCAATCATAGAAGTTGGTTTTACTTCCAATGCTCTTAAAAGAGGAGGAATGTCCTTTCTGGCCTCTGGTTTTAGCTGACGTTCAAGAACGTAGTCATTTCCTTCCAGGTCTGGCTGTATACCAGGGCTTTCCATAAAAATCTGTTTTTCCCTTTCCAGCAATTGCAAGCCAATATAAGCAGCTCCAAGATCGCCCGAAACACATAATAAATCTCCTTCTTTTGCGCCGCTTCTATATACGATGTCAGTTGTTTCTGCTTCACCGATTGCTGTAATGCTAATGATCAAACCGGATTTAGAAGTAGTGGTATCCCCGCCAATGATGTCTACTTTATGTTTTTTGCAGGCCATCAGTATCCCTGCATATAATTCCTCCATGGCTTCTACCGAAAACCGGTTGGACACTGCAATCGAAACCGTAATTTGTTTAGGTATGGCATTCATTGCGTAGATATCAGAAACATTAACAGAGACTGATTTAAACCCGAGGTGTTTTAAGGGTACATAGGTCAGATCAAAGTGTACACCCTCCACCAGCATATCTGTTGATAGAATGACTTGTTTATCTTTATAATCCAATACAGCAGCATCATCTCCAATTCCCTTTTTTGTGCTTTCATTGGTTATTTCAACAAATTGTGTGAGGTGTTTTATTAATCCGAATTCGCCTAAACTACTCAATTCAGTACGTCCCGTGTTTTCTAGCATAGTATTAATTTTTCGCCATAAAAATACAGCTTAAAAGCGAATGCCCAACATTTTAATAAATTGGGGATGAAAAAGCAAGGGACCGTCATTTTTTCAAACGGGTCTATGGGTGGCGCCAACAAAAGCTGAGTGTATACAACTAAAACATATAGTAATAATTTAGTGTCAAATACTTGTTTCAATACCTAATTATAGGTATTTTTGTACTCGAATTTAGATTCAATCTAAATAAAAATACAGCATAATTAGTTCATTCTTAATATTTTATGTAAAATGATAACAGTTTCTGAAAATGCAAAGCAACATGCTTTGCATCTGTTAAAACAAGAAAATCATCCCGAAGGAACGTTTATTCGAGTTGGAGTTGATGGAGGTGGATGTTCTGGCTTATCCTACAAATTGGAATTTGATCAAACTTTTAAAGACGGCGACCAGGTATTTGAAGACAAAGGGATAAAAATAGCCGTAGATAAAAAAAGTTTTCTTTACCTGGTAGGTACAGAATTGGATTATACCGGCGGATTGAATGGGAAGGGATTTGTTTTTAACAACCCAAATGCAAGCAGGACTTGCGGATGTGGTGAAAGCTTTAGTGTATAATAATATTAGCAGGAATCACTTTTTATTTTTTTTGTAGATTGTGAACTGCCAACTAAAAAAAAATGGCAAACGAAATTTTACAGGAACAGATCGGTGGGGAATATAAATACGGTTTTGTTACTGCTATTGATTCAGACAACGCTCCCAAAGGCTTAAATGAAGATATCATACGTTTTATTTCTGCAAAAAAAAAATGAACCTGAGTGGATGCTGGAATATCGCTTAAAGGCATTTCGATATTGGCTTACCTTGGAAGAACCGCACTGGGCTCATGTATCTTATCCCAAACCTAATTTTCAGGATATCATTTATTATTCAGCACCTAAGCCTAAAAAAAAGCTGAACAGTCTGGATGAAGTGGATCCGGAATTATTGAAAACATTTGAAAAACTGGGAATTTCTCTGGAAGAACAAAAAAGATTGAGTGGAGTAGAAAGTAGCATTGCTGTAGATGTTGTAATGGATAGCGTATCTGTAAAAACCACTTTCAAAGAAACATTATCTGAAAAAGGAATTATATTTTGCTCTTTTGGTGAAGCTGTTCAAGAGCATCCCGAATTGGTTAAAAAATATATGAGTTCGGTTGTTCCTTATACTGACAATTTTTATGCAGCCTTGAATTCTGCAGTTTTTACAGATGGTTCTTTTTGTTATATTCCTAAAGGAGTACGCTGTCCAATGGAGCTTTCTACTTATTTCAGAATTAATTCCGCAGGAACAGGACAATTTGAACGTACGCTGATTATTGCAGATGAAGGCTCTTATGTTAGTTATCTGGAAGGATGTACGGCCCCTATTCGTGATGAAAACCAGCTTCATGCTGCAGTCGTTGAAATTGTTGCACACAAAAATGCAGAAGTAAAATACAGTACGGTGCAAAACTGGTATCCCGGAGATAAAAACGGTAAAGGTGGTATATTTAATTTTGTAACAAAACGTGGTGTTTGTCTGGAAGATAATTCTAAAATATCATGGACACAGGTAGAAACAGGTTCTGCCGTAACCTGGAAATATCCTTCTGTAATTTTAAAAGGCAATAACTCTGTTGGAGAGTTTTATTCTGTGGCCGTTACCAACAATTATCAGCAAGCCGATACAGGAACGAAGATGATGCATTTGGGTAAAAATACCCGAAGCACAATTATCTCAAAAGGAATTTCAGCCGGTTTTAGTAATAATAGTTACAGAGGTTTGGTACGTATTTCAAAAGGTGCGACCAATGCACGTAATTTCTCGCAGTGTGATAGCTTATTGATGGGGGACAAATGCGGAGCACATACTTTTCCATATATTGAAATTAAAGATAAAACCGGTATTGTTGAACATGAAGCAACAACTTCTAAAATTGGTGAAGATCAATTATTCTACTGTAAACAACGAGGTATAGATAATGAAAAAGCAATTGGCCTCATCGTAAACGGATACTGTAAAGAGGTTTTAAATAAATTGCCCATGGAGTTTGCTGTAGAAGCCCAAAAGCTCCTGGCAGTGAGTTTAGAAGGAAGTGTTGGGTAATCAGTTAATACATAATGAAAAATAAAACAATGCTATCGATAAAAAATTTACATGCGTCAATTGACGGAAAAGAAATTCTAAAAGGAATAAATTTGGAAGTAAAGGCGGGAGAAGTTCATGCCATTATGGGACCAAACGGTTCCGGTAAAAGTACTTTATCAGCAGTATTGGCGGGACGTTCGGAATATGAGGTTACAGAAGGAGAAGTGATTTTCAATGGGAAAAATTTATTGGAACTGGAACCGGAAGAAAGAGCCAGAGAAGGTGTTTTTCTTGCTTTTCAATATCCTGTTGAGATACCTGGTGTGAGCAATGTGAATTTTTTAAAAACGGCAATTAATGAAATCCGTGCTTACAAAGGTTTGGAACCAATGGAAGCAAAGGATTTTTTGGCACTTATAAAAGAAAAGCAAAAATTAGTAGAGTTAGATGTAAAACTCGCTAACCGCTCCGTTAATGAAGGATTCAGCGGAGGTGAAAAGAAACGTAACGAAATTTTTCAAATGGCCATGTTGGAACCCAAACTGGCAATACTTGATGAAACAGATAGCGGATTAGACATTGATGCATTGCGTATTGTGGCCGGTGGAGTCAATAAATTGAAAACAAAAGATAATGCCACGATCGTCATCACCCATTATCAACGATTGCTTGATTATATTGTTCCTGACGTTGTACACATTTTGTATAAAGGAAGAATTGTAAAATCAGGACCAAAAGAATTAGCACTGGAACTGGAAGAAAAAGGATATGACTTTATTAAGGCTGAAGTAGAATCTTAAACGGTTAGACAGATTAATAGAATTTAAAACCGTCATTCATAAGCAAAGCCTTTCATTTAAAAATGCAAACGATTACAAAACAGGAGCCACTTAAAAATAAACTGATTTCAGCATTCGAATCTGTAAAAGAATTACTGTATGGTAATCCGGATCTTCGAATTCAGGCCATCAACAGTTTTGACAAGCAAGGCATACCTAACCGGAAAAACGAGGAATACAGATATGTTAATATCGACCTCTTATTAAAAGACAATTTTGGC
>CAZMRM010000303.1:0-5020 GCA_964568515.1 uncultured Chitinophaga sp.
CCACGAAGTAATAAACCAACGTTATCACCAGCTTCGCCTCCGTAAGATCCTTGACAGAGGCGAAGCTGGTGATAACGTTGGTTTATTACTTCGTGGTATTGATAAAAAAGATATCCGCAGAGGAATGGTTGTGGTAAAACCTGGTTCTATCAAATGCCATACTGAATTCAAAGCTGAGATCTATGTATTGAAAAAAGAAGAAGGTGGGCGTCATACTCCATTCCATAACAAATACCGTCCTCAATTCTATTTACGTACAACTGACGTAACAGGAGAAATTGAATTACCTGCAGGACGTGATATGGTTATGCCTGGCGATAACGTTACCATTACTGTTAAATTGATCGTTCCTGTTGCTATGGATAAAGGTCTTCGTTTCGCTATCCGTGAAGGTGGTAGAACGGTAGGTGCCGGACAGGTTACTGAAATCATAAAATAGTAAATAAACTCAATGGATATAACAGTGGGCAGTGGAAAACATTGCCTGCTGTTTTCTACTAATATACGGGTGATTCCAGCATGTGTTTAGGAGTGTTGAAATTTACCTCTGTAAAAATAAACAGGTGTAGTTCAAGGGTAGAATAGAGGTCTCCAAAACCTTTGATGGGAGTTCGAATCTCTCCACCTGTGCATAAAAGAAGATAACAATTGTCAGTGAATTTATTTTGCCGGCAACCAACATAAAAAAGATATGAGTAAATTCAAAGCCTATATTGATGAAACTACCAACGAGCTTTTTCACAAAGTGAGCTGGCCAACTTGGAGCGAACTGCAAAGCAGCGCCATCATTGTTGCAATTGCATCAGCAATCATAGCACTTATTGTTTTGGCGATGGATCTGACTTTTGAAAAGGCAATGCAAGCTATTTATCATTTATTCTAGTAACGCAATAATTAAAAAGAATGAGCGAACAATTAAAAGCGGACACTGTTAAAAAATGGTATGTTGTAAGAGCTATCAGTGGACAGGAAAAAAAAGTAAAGCAGTATATTGAGGTGGAAATCAATCGTCTTGGGTTAACTCCTTATGTATCGCAGATTTTAATTCCTACTGAAAAAATTTACCAAATCAGAAATGGTAAAAAAGTAAGCAAGGAACGTCCGTTTTATGGTGGCTACATACTGATAGAAGCAGCGTTGGTAGGAGAAGTTCCTCACGTAATAAAAAATATTACAGGTGTTATTGGCTTTTTAGGAGAAACAAAGGGCGGTTTACCGGTTCCTATGCGTTTATCCGAAGTGAACAGAATTTTAGGGACTGTTGATGATCTTGCAGAAAGCGATGCACAATTAAATATACCTTTCATTGTTGGTGAAACAGTGAAAGTAATCAATGGAGCATTCAATGGTTTTACCGGAACCATTGAAAAAGTTAATGAAGAAAAGAAAAAGCTCGAAGTGATGGTGAAAATTTTCGGAAGAAAAACGCCACTGGAGCTGGGTTATTTAGAAGTAGAAAAAGAAGGTTAATACAATCATCCTGTTTTAAAAGGTTAAACAATAGCGCTTCCAGCTAATTCTCGGTTTAGGCTTAAAAACAACAAATTAAAACAAAATGGCAAAAGAAGTAAGTGCTTTAATCAAGCTACAAATAAAAGGAGGGGCTGCAAACCCTTCACCTCCGATCGGTCCGGCACTAGGTGCAAAAGGTGTAAATATCATGGAGTTTTGCAAACAATTCAACGCAAGGACTCAGGATAAAGCAGGTAAAGTTATTCCGGTAATTATCACTGTTTACAATGATAAGTCATTCGAATTTATAACTAAAAACCCACCGGTAGCTGTATCATTACTGGAGATTACAAAAGTAAAACAAGGATCTAAAGAATCAAACCGTTTAAAAGTGGGTAATGTTTCATGGGATCAGATTCGTCAGGTTGCTGAAGCAAAAATGCCGGATTTAAATTGTTTTTCTATTGAATCAGCAATGAGTATGGTTGCAGGTACTGCTCGCAGTATGGGATTAACGGTAACCGGTGAATCCCCGATTAAAAAGAAATAAGTTTAACAGGTGGAGTCCTTTGTCCGCTGCAGCTTTTCAGCCTTCATTAAAATTACGGCTGATGAAAAGCGAAAGCGGAAGGACGTTTGAACATCACAACATCCAAATAATGGCAAAAATTTCAAAAAAAAGAAAAGCTGCTTTGGCAAAATATGATCCTACAAAGGCATATTCTTTGGCAGAGGCAGCAAAAATTGTTAAAGACATCACCGACGTAAAATTTGATGCATCCATTGATATCAGCGTGCGTTTAGGAGTAGATCCCCGCAAAGCAAATCAAATGGTTCGTGGATCGGTAACCTTACCTCATGGTTCCGGAAAAACAATGCGTGTATTGGCATTGGTTACTCCGGATAAAGAAGCAGAAGCAAAAGCTGCGGGTGCTGATTTCGTTGGTTTAGATGAATATATAGAAAAAATTAAAGGTGGCTGGACCGATGTAGATGTCATCATTACGATGCCTTCAGTAATGGGTAAAGTAGGAGCATTGGGCCGTGTTCTGGGGCCTCGTGGTTTAATGCCAAATCCAAAGACAGGAACAGTGACCATGGAAATTGGAAAAGCAGTTACTGATTCCAAAGGCGGTAAAATTGATTTTAAAGTGGATAAAGCAGGTATCGTACAATCACTGGTAGCGAAAGCTTCTTTTGATGCCGCAAAAATTGCAGATAATGCAAATGAATTGTTACAAACGATTGTAAAATTAAAGCCTTCATCAGCAAAAGGTGCTTACATCAGAAGTATATACATAAGCTCAACCATGAGTCCAAGTATTGAAATTGATAGTAAATTTTTAGGGCAATAATTTTTCTCCGCCAAAGGCGGAGGATAATAAAATCATTTTTGGACCGGCTTCCACGGAACAAAAATTTAAAACCAATAGAAATGAGAAAAGAAGAAAAATCACAAGTAATAGACTCGTTAGTTGAGCAATTAGCAAATAACAGTCATTTCTATTTGACCGATGTAGCTTCTTTAACTGCTGAAAAAACTTCACAGTTAAGAAGATTGTGTTTTAGCAAAAACATCAAATTACTTGTAGTGAAAAATACATTGCTTCAAAAAGCAATGGAACGCTCTACAGGTAAGGATTATCAAGCGATCATCGATAGCTCGTTAAAAGGTTCAACAGCAATTATGTTTTCAGAAGTTGGCAGCGATCCTGCTAAATTGATCAAACAGTTTCGTGAGAAAAACGATAAACCTGTTTTGAAAGCGGCATTTGTTGAAGAATGTGCTTATATCGGAGATAATCAATTAGAAGTATTGGCAAATATCAAATCCAAAAATGAACTTATTGGTGAGATCATTGGCTTGCTTCAATCTCCTGCTAAAAATGTTATCTCTGGCCTTAAAGCCAGTGGTGGTAAATTGGCCGGGATCGTTAAAACACTTTCGGAAAGAAAGGAATAACAAACTGTTGAAGATAAAATGGTGTAACGCTTTTTATTGACAACAATATTTAAATTAAATAAAACAGTAATTAATAATTAAAACAATAAATAAAATGGCAGATTTAAAATCTTTCGCTGAGCAATTAGTAAACTTAACTGTAAAAGAAGTGAATGAATTAGCTCAAATCTTAAAAGATGAATATGGTATTGAACCGGCAGCAGCGGCTCCTGTAGTGGTAGCTGGTGGTGCAGGTGGAGCTGCAGCAGGTGGAGCTGCTGAAAAAACAGCTTTCGACGTGGTTCTAGTTGATGCTGGTGCAGCTAAATTAGGTGTTGTGAAAGTTGTAAAAGACTTAACAGGTCTTGGATTGAAAGAAGCTAAAGATTTAGTTGACGGAGCTCCAAAACCAGTTAAACAAGGCATCACTAAAGAAGAGGCTGAAGCATTGAAAAAACAATTAGAAGAAGCAGGAGCGAAGGTTGAAGTTAAATAAGCAATTGCTAATACACAATTTATAAGGTCTGGACCTCATTTCTGATCAATATCAGAAAGAGGTCTATACCCTTTTGTTGTTTATTCTGTTTCTCTTAATTAACCCGCTTGATCGATGCTTCGGCATCCCTCAGGTTTTAAATCTTAAGCACCTTGGCTCAAACTAAAAAACCTCAGAGAATAAGTTTCGCATCTATTAAAAGTCAAATCGATTATCCTGACTTTTTAGATATACAACTTCAATCCTTCCAAGACTTTTTCCAATTGGAAACAACTTCGGAAAATCGTCAAAACGAAGGACTTTATAAAGTTTTCGCAGAAAACTTTCCAATCTCCGATGCACGTAATAATTTCGTGCTCGAATTCCTTGACTATTTCATTGACCCTCCCCGTTATTCTATCGATGAGTGCATTGAACGTGGTCTCACATACAGCGTTCCGCTAAAAGCCAAACTGCGTCTGTATTGTACCGATCCTGAACACGAAGATTTTGAAACCATCGTGCAGGATGTTTATTTGGGAACAATTCCTTACATGACTCCCAAAGGTACATTTGTAATCAATGGAGCTGAACGCGTAATTGTATCCCAGTTGCATCGTTCACCAGGTGTTTTCTTTGGTCAAAGCCGTCACGCCAATGGTACCAAACTTTATTCGGCACGTGTAATTCCTTTCAAAGGTTCGTGGATAGAGTTTGCAACCGATATCAACAGCGTAATGTATGCTTACATTGATCGTAAGAAAAAATTACCGGTTACCACTTTATTAAGAGCTATCGGATTTGAAAGCGATAAACAAATCCTTGAAATATTCGGTCTTGCTGATGAATTAAAAGTTAGCAAGGCTTCCCTGAAAGCTGCGATCGGAAGAAAATTAGCAGCACGTGTATTAAAAACATGGATAGAAGACTTCGTAGATGAAGATACCGGAGAAGTCGTTTCCATCGAACGTAATGAGGTAATCATTGATCGTGAGACCATTTTGGATAATGCTCACATTGATATGATCGTTGATGCAAACGTAAAATCGGTTATCCTTCATAAAGAAGATGTGAATGCAGGTGATTATGCCATCATTTACAATACACTACAAAAAGATACATCCAACTCGGAAAAAGAAGCGGTAGAGCAT
>CAZMRM010000304.1:0-5020 GCA_964568515.1 uncultured Chitinophaga sp.
AATATAAATGGCGATACGAATAAAAAACCTCGTCAAGGATGTGCTATTTTTTATCGTCAATCTATTTTTAATGATAATCCTTTTGAATGGAATGAAGCGGCGAAATTTATAACTACCGTTCATGAAATTGGCCACTGTTTTAATTTGTTCCATTCATTTGAAAAGAAAATGACAAATAATGCTCCAGGAAAACCTTTTAATCCATGGATTCCAGAAGAAATGACAGACACTTCGGCTACCAAAAGTTTTATGAACTACCATAGTGAATATACCGGTGGAGGGAATTACTTTAAAGACTTTCGATACCGTTTTAGTGATCAGGAAATTTTCTTTATGCGCCATGCGCCGAAATGGTTCATTAAAATGGGTGAATATGATTGGGGGTTTAATCATGCAAGCATTGAAGACTATGAATTAATTGTAAGAATTGATAAAACAAAAAATATATATAATTTCTTGGAACCTGTGGTTGTTGAAATACAGTTAAAAAATATCAGCAAGGAAGTGAAAAAAGTGGACCGTAGTTTATTGCAAAACAATCATCACACACGGTTATTCCTTCAAAAAAATGAAGAAACTGCGATCAAAATGCTTCGTCCATTCAACCATGATTGTATCATTCCGGAATACATCTATTTAAAACCTGGTCAAACTCTTAGTGAGGCTTTCTTTGTATCGGCTGATGTAACGGGCTGGAAAATAGCAGACCCTGGCAAATATAATATCCGGGCTGTAGTGGAAGTCGATGAAAAAGAAATCATATCCAATGTACTTGATATAAGAATATTACATCCATTAAACCGGGAAGAAGATATAATTGCTCAGGATTATTTCACGGATGGCGTTGCTCGTGTCTTAAATTATGATGGTAGTAAATATCTTACGAAAGAAAATGATTTATTGAGACAACTAGCCGAACGTTTCGCAACAACAAATCCGGAAGCTGTGCTACATGCTAAAATAGCTTTATTATTGCCAGACACACACTATTATAATGTAGTTAATGCAGCTAAAGACGGGCCTCTGAGTTTCATTCTCCATAGTCCAAAAATTGACGCAATCGAACAGCTGAATGTCTTGTTAGAGAACACTGACCTGGCTGTTCAAACCCTCACAAGAACGGATTATCATAATTATACAGAAATAGCTAAGGCACAGTTAAAGAATCATGTTAATATGTCTTAAATCCTATACTTTCTAGTATGCTGATATCCAACAAAAAAAAACCACTCCAAACCAAAGTGTTTTTTTATACTATTTATTAAACCCGGAAAGAAAGAGGTTGACAATTCCGCCAACCTCTTTTTTATTTCTCCAATTCATTCCTATTATTCAACCAGGATTTTATACTGATAGGAGTGATCACCGTCATTGATTTTTACAATATAAAATCCTTTGGCAGAATTCGAAATATTGACTTCGGTGGACGTTTGTTCCACTACTTTTTCCCCGAACAGGTTAAATACTTCGATATTTTTTATCACGCGTTTATCATCAAATGCTATACTGAATGAGCCGGAAGACGGGTTGGGGTAAATTACCGGTTGAACAGGTGTATCCGTTGAAATGCTTGCATCTGCGCGAGCTGTAGTATTTTCAGGTCTGCAAATATTCTCCTGGTGGAAATAGTAATGCCAGCGGGTCGTCATATTTTCCGCATTATCCGGACCTGTAAATAATACATCTTTTAGTGTATTTGCTTTACCATACGTATATTTATAGGTATAGTCGGTTATCCATTCGGTACCTGTCCAAAGGAGCGCTTTTTCTTTTATCACCAGATCATCATTGTTGTATGTCTTTTTAACTTTTATGTACATTTCCCAGTTACCAATGATTAAATTTTCAATATCTGTTACATCATTGTTGTTATTTTTGTTGTAATGATAAATCCTTCGTTGTACATCGAACCAGCTGCCATTAAATGAAGCCTGTTGGAAAAGTTCAAGTTTTAACCGGTTCCTGTGATTGTAAGTATATAGTTTTCTGCTCCTATTGGCCCAGGCTGTATCCACCCAATCCTGAATCGTTGCTGAAAGTATATTGTTCTGTGAATCATATGTAAAGGTTTCTTTGCCGTAATTTTCCCATCCATAGGCGTTCGGTGATTCCGTTAAATGGAGGATTAAATTATTACGGCAATCATACGTACTCGTTACACGAAATGTGGGATACCAGCTGTTCGTAGTCCCGTTCCAGGCCATATCCAGCCTTACCGTCTGATTACCGCGTGAATCATAGGTGTATTCTTCCCTTTGAACATTGACCCATGTTTGATTTATAGGACGTATGGTTACTTCACTTATTTTTTTGTGTTGCGCGTTGTATTCCATTTGCACTGTCTTATTAGCCAGTTTTAACTGATGAGTATCATCATCCCATAAATAGTAATACAGGCTGTCTTGAATTATAACAGATGAATGCCTTCCGTAAGCGTCATTCATTTCAGGAATAACAGGTTTTCGCTGTTCCGGCATCAGGTGAAGGCTTCCCGGAGCGTGAAAGCTGTTCTTTAACAATAATTCATCTTTGGCAGAATGCTGTGCATTCATACCCCATGTGATGAAAAGCAATGTCGAGGCAATGGTTGTGTAGCGTGCTGTTTTCATGATGCTGTTGTTTTAGTGAATAAGAAAAGCGTGAACTGTGTAATTGCTTACAATTGGAACTCGGAGAAAATGTTTTTATTAAAAAAGGCTGGGGATGTATGTAAAGCCGAGGTGGTTGTAAAAGTTAGGATGAAGGTCGGAAATTAGTTTACAATCATCCTAATTTTAAGCTGTACAATATTTTTTATTTCGAGGTATAAAGTATAATGAAACCATGAGCAAAAATATGCTAAACAAACTTTTAGAAAAGCTGAGAAATTTTTTCCAAAGTATTATTTTCCTGAAGTTTATGGATAGATATATAAAAGATTTTGAGACGAAGTTCTCGGGAATAGACTTTCAGGCAAATAGTGCTTATTCCATTTTCTTTCCTCAGTACAACCTTTGCCATTAGGTTAAATGCAATAAAAAATTCATCTCTAAATTTCATAATATATGCCTGTCTAATTACCGCATAAACGGTTTGTCGGCTTGGCGATGTGGCGGATTTTTGCACATAAGTTCAATAAGAATTCCAAGTGTTGAATTTAGCGAAAATGCTTCATAGAAGCACTTCAGCCGCCATATTACCCAACCGATGTTATGAGCAGTTTTTTTATCCGTTTGGTTGTTCAGTTGGTAATTTAGTAATATCCATAAAAAAAATTTCCCAGGTGTGTCCGTCAAAATCTTCAATTGTCCGCTGTTGCATAAAACCATAATCACGCATCTCGTTTGGTTCAATTCCACCCGCTTTAAGTCCACTGCTCATCACATTATTTACCTCGTCTAAACTGTCTAGCGATAATGAGAAAAGTCCTGCTAACTTTGATTTGGTGTCTGCAATGGGTTTTGTTGCAAAGGTTTTAAATTTTTCGTGTGTCATGATCATCACAAAAATATTTTCACTCCAAACCATACATTTTCCAGAGTCGTCTGAAAATTGAGGATTGTTTGTAAATCCTAATGCAGTGTAAAAGTCCATTGATTTTTGAAGGTCTTTAACTGCTAAATTGATAAATACTTGTTTTGCCATTTTATTTTGATTTTAATTTATTGTCTAGTTATTTATTGCTTTGAATTTTGTCTTTTTAAAGTAGGATGTTGCAAGAATACCGCCTACTACGACTGGTAATAAAATAAATCCGCGCTACCCAAAGCGTCTTCGCCTGTCAACTAAATTGATCACCAAACCTATTACAGCTCATTCCTCAAACTCCCTAATCAACTCACTCAACTTCATCTCAAACGCCTTTGCCAACAACGTCAGCCAATACAAAGTAGAACTCACTCGAAGGAACCAAATCGCACTTGCGAACTTGCAGAAAGCCGCAATTGTGTTTAGCCGGTGTTTGGCGCTGGTATTATTTGTCAAAAGTCAAGTTGTCGTAATACGACTTGAGATCCAAGGCTCGCTGTCGCACAATTTCCAATTGTCGATTCACTGCTACAACTCTCCACATTGTTCCTTGCATGTCGTAATAGATTGTCCCTGCATTTAAAAATTCAGCATCTCTGTATTCTAACCATTTTTTCTGAGCCGCCTCCATTTTTATTTTTTCGTCCTTCGTCAATCTTGTCATTAATAGCTTGTAATGTTTATTCATTTCGCTATCCCACGAGTCACGGGCATGTCCAGCACAATCCATCATTCCTACTGTCGTTTGGTTAGCTGTCGAGTCTAAACATGCTTTTAAACTAATGTCAATTGGAAAATTGTCTGCTGATTGATCTGTAATCTGCGAATAATTCGTTTTTATTGTCAGTATTAAAACAAGTAATATAAATGTCTTAAGTGTTGTCATAATGCTTGCGCCTAACTAGATATGTGCTAAAGATAATACTTGTTTGAATAAAACTAACAAGACTTTATTTCAGTTTTGAGATACCCTGAAGAATCTTCATCTCCAATGAGACAACTTACCTCCAACCGGGGTTTTTAATGGCAGAAGTGTTAAAATTTAATTAACCTATAGCAAATAAGCAAAGTTATTATTACATTGCAGTTCCCTCCGCAGTAATTTATCAACTAAAATCTAATCATTCCCATGAAAAAATCTATTCTAATTGTTATTGCATCCTTGTTTCTTACCACATCCATGTGGGCACAAAAACCATGTAAAGAAGTTATTGGCTACTGGGCCGATTGGGTAAATAATCCCGTGAATTATTCCAAATACACTATTTTAAACTATGCCTTTGTTCAACCTTACGCAGATGGTAGTATCGGAGCACCCGATGCAACTAAGTTAAAAAATCTTGTTTCTTCAGCTCATCAAAACGGTACAAAAGTAATGTTGTCTATTGGCGGCTGGACATGGTCAAACAACTTTCCAACTATTGCTGCCAATGCTTCTTCTCGCCAAAAATTTGCCAGTGCGTGTGCAGGTTTTATCAGTTCTTATAGTTTGGACGGTGTAGATATAGATTGG
>CAZMRM010000305.1:0-5020 GCA_964568515.1 uncultured Chitinophaga sp.
AAGGAATGGGGGCAGCCTGTATTAAGTTTGAAACTCCTGTAACCGGAGGAAATGTTAGTTTTTACAATCAATCTTCCTATGAAGGGCCTGTTTTTCCAACTCCAACTATTGGAATGCTGGGCGTTTTAAAGGACAAGACAAAAAGGATGACATTGGGTTTTAAAAATGATAATGATTCCATTTATTTAATCGGCTCCTCTAAAAACTGTATCGCTTCCTCCGAATATCTCTATTCTTATCATAAAATAAAAAATTCACCGGCACCAACTTTTAACCTCGACGAGGAATATGAAGTACAAAAAGCAGTTAAAAAAATAATAGCAGCTGGTGTTATTCAATCGGCGCATGATTGTTCCGATGGTGGTTTATTCATTACATTGCTGGAAAGTTCTATGGTAAACGGTTTAGGTTTCGATATCAATTCGGATGAAACGGTTCGAAAAGATGCATTTCTTTTTGGAGAAGCACAAAGCAGGGTCATCGTTTCCGTAAAAAAAGAGGATGAAGATAAATTTATTGACCTGATGATGTCAACACAAGCAGAATTTGAATACCTTGGTGACGTGAAAGGAAAAGAAATGGTTATCGATGGAGAAGAATTTGGAAAAATAAGTGAAGCAAAAGAATTATATGATAACGCGTTGGGAGAGTTGTTGAAATAATTTTATTTATTTTAAAAACACTTTTATATTATGCACCTTAAAAAGGCAGTAACAATTTCCGTATGTTTAATTGTTACTGCCTTTTCGTTTGCCCAAACAACAGCTCAGGATTATTATTCGAAAGCACTGGGCGCCGAAATATCCGGAGATTATACACAAGCCAATGATTTATTAAAACATGCGCTTGAGCTCTATTCACAATTTGATAGCGCTATTTACCTGAAAGGGATCATCCATTATAAACAGAGTGAATACAAAGATGCGATCAAACAATTTGATAAGGCCATTGTGCTTCAACCAACTTATTATGATGCTTATTATGCAAGAGCAATTGTAAAAGCTGAACAAGAAGATTACATTGGTGCAGTTAAAGATTTTAATAAAGCAGCGAAACTGAATCCGTCCAATCCCAAGTTGTATTATAACTTGGCCCTGGCAAAAGCATATCTGTTGGATTTTAAATCGGCAATAGCAGATCTGGATCAGGCGATCAACCTGAATAAAAATTATGCACAAGCCTATTACAGCAGAGGATACTGGAAAGATATGTCCGGTGATTATAAAGGAGCAGTTAGGGATTATGAAAAAGCAATTGAACTGGATACCAGTTTCGGTGAAGCATACATTGCCTTGGCAACCGCATTGTATCAGCTTGGAGATAAACAGAAAGCATGTGAAGTAGTGAATGTGCAGGCAAAAAAAGGCAGCTACATGGCTGAGGAACTGAGTAACAAATTCTGTAAATAGATGAAGAACATTAGAACATTATTTCTTTTACTGTTTTTTTTCTTATCTGTGAACCTGGTCAAAGCACAGATACAGCTGGTAAACCGCCCGATCGTAACGGGTGTTGCCTGTCAGCGTATTACACTGGGAAGTATTTTTGTAAATGTAAAACAACTTCATCCTCCTTATAATTTTCAATGGAACACCGGACAAACCTCGCCTGGAATAACGGATCTGGAGCCGGGAGATTATTCTGTGAAAATCACAGATGCAAATGGTGCCGATACAACCATGAATTTTACGATAAAACAGCAGGATTGTACAATGTCGGGGGAACTGTTTTTTACTCCCAATGGAGATGGGATAAATGATTATTGGCATATTCGGGATGCACAATATTTTAAAAATGCATTGATACTTGTGTTCAATCGTTTGGGACAAGTTGTGTATAGGCATTCAGGAGAATATACTGATGATAACAAGTGGGATGGTACCGACCTTTTAGGACAACCATTACCTGTATCCACTTATTATTTTGTTATTTATCTGGATAAGTCAGATAAAGGAGATATTGTTAAAGGTACTGTATCCATTATACGTTAATTGAAAAAAAACATAATCATATCATTTATCCTCTTGTTTGCATTGAAGATGCATGCACAACAGGCCGTTCAGTATACTCAGTTTTTATTAAATGAGTATGGCAGCAATCCGGCTGTTGCCGGTAGTAAGGCAGGACTTAATTTTTTGGTAGGACGCAGGAATCAGTGGTTAGGATTTGATAATTCACCAAAAACAACCTTTGCAAGTTTTTGTAAAGATTTCGGAAGGAAGGGATATCATTTTATATCTCATGGAATCGGTGCGTATATTGAAAGTGATAAGTTTGGTGTATTTAATAATCAGTCGATAACAGCTTCTTATTCCATACATTTAAAAATTATTCACAATTATCATTTGAGTTTTGGAATTGCTGCAGGCGCAAAAAATGTTAGTTTGAGCAGTCTGGTTTTTAATCCAAATGATCCAGCACTTGTACAACGGCAGCCAGATGTGTGGTTGCCGGTTGTAATCCCCGGAGTTTATTTTTATACAAAAAGAACCACTATCGGAATAGGTGTAAAAGATTTGTATAAAAGCAATTTAAAACAGAAAAATTCACAAATTGGAACGGAAGGAAAGCTGGCCCCTGCAGGTTATATAACCATCAGCAGAAAATACAGGTCAACAGAATATGATTATGTATTTATACCTGCCGTACAGATCCAAACTTCGTTTATGGGGATTCCATCCGTAAACTTAAATTGCATAGCCTTATACAGAGGACGCTTTGCATTGGGAGTATCGTTTCGTTCAGAGGATGCTGTTTCTGTGATGTTACAAGTAAGAGTGGTAAAGAATGTAATCATAGGGATTGCATACGATTATACTGTTTCCCGGTTTGCACGTGCAAATGCAAGCTCTCTCGAAGGGATGTTTGGCTTTTCGCCCATCGACGGAGGAGCTGAGGAACAATTTGATATAAAGAAAGCAGCAAAATGCCCAGCCTTTGAATTTTGATCCGATAAATTCTATTATTTTTGCGATGTGAAAGAATTTTTCAAAAAACTATGGCGCTTCTTATGGAAGACAGCTCTCTTTCTGTTGGTTTTAAGCATTGTTTCTGTCATTCTATTCCGCTGGATTCCTGTTCCGGTTACTCCGTTAATGCTCATACGATGTGTTGAACAAAAAGCGGATGGAAAAAAAATAATTTTAAAAAAAGACTGGGAACCCCTCGAGAACATCAGTTCCAATCTTCAGTTAGCAGTAGTGTGCTCGGAGGATCAGAATTTTGTGAAGCATAGCGGTTTTGATTTTGAAGCCATCAACAAAGCCATTGAATACAATGAGCACCATAGAAGAAAAAGAGGAGCAAGCACGATCAGTCAGCAAACGGCTAAAAATGTTTTTTTATGGGCAGGTAGAAGCTGGATACGAAAAGGATTAGAGGTTTATTTTACTTTTTTAATAGAATGTTTTTGGAGTAAAGAAAGGATCATGGAGGTTTATCTCAATGTCATAGAAATGGGCGATGGGATATATGGTGCACAGGCTACAGCAATTACCTTTTTCCATAAGGATGCAAAAAAATTAAATAAAGCAGAATCTGCTTTAATAGCAGCTGTGCTGCCTAATCCAATTCGCTTTTCCATTGCACGTCCCGGAAATTATATTTTAAGAAGACAAAGCTGGATCATCCGTCAAATGGCGTTATGGGGTGGGCCCTTACAATATGATGAACCCGATGAGCCGGAAACGTCTAAAAAAAGAAAATGATTAATACATTATTTTACACGTTGGAAGCAGTGCTTTCAATATGGCAATATCGTATTCTTTAAACCCATTGCCACGCAAATCCAGTAACTCCAGATCTTTTAGCATACAAATGTTATCCGGTATCGCTGTTAACTTATTATCCTGAAGAGAAAGGTATTTAAGTTTTGTCAGGTTGAATATACTTTTTGGAAGAGTTTGTAATTGATTTTTATCCAATACCAGCAATTCCAGTGTGCTTATTTTTCCAAATGAGGAAGGTATTTTTTTTAATCCGCACATTACGATCGTAATGCTTTTCAAACGCTTAAATTCTTTAAAAGACCGTGGAAGTGTGTCAATACGGGTGTTGTACAACAATAATGTATTGAGATAAGACAAGGACCCGATAGAGTTTGGAAAATAAAATGTATCTGCCTTATTATTCTGTATTTCCAACACTCTTAATCGGCCCAGGTAAGCAATTTCATAAGGTAAGGAATCGAGTTTGGCACTGTGAATATCCAGTTCTGCCAGTTCACTTAAATTACCAAAATTTTTAGGTAGTGAAGTAATCGGATTGGCAATACAGGAAAAGTATACTAAATTTTTTAATTCGGTAATTTCATTGGGTAGTTGGGTCAACCCGTTTTCAGTAAGTTGTAATGCTGCCAGGTTGGTCAGTTTTCCGATCTTAGCTAATAGTTTGGGTTCAATGAGTTGATAATCGAGTTTAACACGATAAACCGTTTTGGCATCTTTAACTGCAGTTTTCAGATCGGTATAGGTTTCTCCGGGTGGTGCATACTTATCAAAGGGATCTACTTCTTCCTGAGCAAAGGTGATTAACGTAATCAAATTTAAAATAAAACAAAAGAGCAATCTTTTTTTCATGGGGATTTTAATAATGAATTTTATCTGTCTTGTTTTTCCACTCTTCAAAAGCCTTTAACGCATCTGTTCTGCACAATTGTTCGCATATAAATTTACGATGATGGTGCGGCAGATTTAATTCATCATAAATGAACTGATCATCAAAACCGGCATTGGAAGCATCCGTTTTGGTATTTGCAAAATAAACTTTATCAGGACGTGCCCAGTAAATGGCTCCCATGCACATGGGGCAAGGCTCACAGCTGGTATAGATCTCACAGCCATTCAGTTGGAATGTTTGAAGATAGCCGCAGGCATTGCGAATGGCTACAACCTCTGCATGGGCTGTGGGATCATTATTGGCCGTAACACGATTCATTCCGCGCGCAATAATTTTTCCGTTTTTCACTACAACTGCTCCAAATGGTCCACCGGCACCCGATCTTATCGCTTGGAACGAAAGC
>CAZMRM010000306.1:0-5013 GCA_964568515.1 uncultured Chitinophaga sp.
CCGAATGTTTTTCATATGGATGGTCCCAGCGATCTTTTGATAAGAGGCTCAATTCAGATCAGTTTCCCCTTTCAGAATCAGAGACAAGATGAAGGAAAAAACAAAGCCATTATTATTATCACCGATGGAGAAGACAATGAATCTGCCGGTATTTCATCGGCTAAACGAGCTTCCGAAAAAGGAGTTTCCATTTATACCATCGGAATGGGTTCACCTGATGGGGCGCCCATCCCCATTTATGTAAATGGCTCACGAGAAGGATTTAAAAAAGACAAACAAGGAAATACGATCGTTACCCGTTTAAATGAACAAACATTACAGGAAATTGCAGCTGCCGGGCACGGAATTTTTGTACGTGCGACCAACTCAGACGCCGGCTTAAATAACGTTTTGAACGCCATTGACAAGCTGGAAAAAAAACAGTTTGAAAGCAAGACCTATAGTGATTATGAAGACAGGTTCCAGTGGTTTATCTGTGTTGCATTTTTACTTCTCCTTGCAGACACATTGATTAGCGAACGGAAAAGCAAATTATACAAACGATTGAAGTTATTCGAAAATGAAAAATAAGAGCCTGTGGATATATTTTAGCCGGACATCCGTTTGTTTCTTCCTGACGGTAATGTCTTCCATTGGGTATTCCCAGGAGAGCAACAAATACATCAAAGAAGGAAATCTTCTTTTCGAAAACAAAAAATACAAGGAAGCAGAAAAAAGTTACCAGCAAGCTCTGAAAAAAGATAAAGAATCCTACAAGGCTACCTTTAACCTGGGTGATGCTTATTACAACCAGGGTAAATATGAAGAAGCCGCACAACAATTTCAAGCTTTGACGCACCGTGCCACCTCCAGAGATACATTAGCGAAAGCATATCATAACCTGGGCAATGCTTTATTGAAATCAAAAAAATATGAGGAAAGTATCAATGCTTATAAAAGTGCATTAAAAAATAATTCGGAAGATGAAGATACCCGATACAATTTGGCCTATGCACAGCAAATGCTGAAACAGCAGCAACAGCAACAAAATAAGAATCAGGATAAAAAGGATAAAAAAGATAAAGATAAAAAGGATAAGCAGGAGCAGAAAAAACAAGACCAGAAGAAAGATAAACAAAAACAACAGCAACAGCCTGAGCAGATATCAAAAGAAGATGCACAACGTTTGCTCGACGCATTGCAAAACGATGAGAAAAATGTTCAGAATAAAGCTAAAAAAGGAAAGCAGGGTATCAAAATAAAAATTGAAAAAGACTGGTAACCTGTCAGATCATCATGAAAAAGTTAATTGTTCTTATTGCATGTATTACTTATCTTGCAAGTGAAGTATGGGCTCAAAAGCTTACTGCACAGGCGAGCAAGACTTCCGTTACCGTTGGAGAACCTTTTCAGGTAACCTTTTCTTTGAATGCCAGCGGCACTGATATTAAGATCGCTCATATGAATGATTTTGATATTTACCAGGGGCCTTATAATTCTTAAAGCATGTCAATTGCTGCAAAAAAAGAAGGAAAATTTTCGTTAGGACCTGCAACAGTGAACGTAAATGGAACAACCATTCAATCAAATACACTGGTTATAGATGTTGGTAAAGGCTCTCCAAACTCCGCCAACAGTGGAAAACAAAATAATAACTCCAATCAGGGAACATCAAAATCAGGAGGGGATAATCTTTTTCTTACAGCTCAAGCCAGTAAAACAAAAGTATATGTTGGTGAAGAACTGACTTTAATTCATAAATTATATTACAGGGTTGAAATTGTTAACTATAATGTTTCCAAAATGCCAGCTATGGATGGTTGCTTTGTTCAGGATGGAAAACCGGCAAAACCGGTATCAGAAGTTGTGGATGGAGAAAATTACATGGGAGGTGAATTAAAAAAGACTTATGTTATTCCACAACGTGTGGGGAAAATTACTATTGATCCAATGGAAGCCGATTTCATTGTTCGGCAGCAATCTTCCAGAAGACCGCGTGATATCTTTGAACAATTGATGGGAGGTGGTTATGAAGAAACAAAATACAAGTTAAAAAGTAAACCCGTAACTATTGAAGTGCTTCCATTACCAGAAGAAGGTAAGCCTGCCGGATTTTCCGGGGCCGTTGGAAACTATTCCTTCAAAACTTCTTTATCAAAAGACAAGATAAAAGCCAATGAAGCCATCAACCTGACTGTTACCATCTCCGGTAAAG
The DNA here is from genome assembly GCA_964568515.1 of uncultured Chitinophaga sp. Lineage (GTDB taxonomy): Bacteria > Bacteroidota > Bacteroidia > 2-12-FULL-35-15 > 2-12-FULL-35-15 > 2-12-FULL-35-15. The sequence continues at coordinate 2,195 of CAZMRM010000306.1, forward strand.
GCAATATCAAACTCGTAGACGCTCTGAAAATTAATTTTCCGGAAGATTTTGAAGTGTACGACCCAAAAATAACACAGAATACGACAACAGACGACGGACTTGCCGGCACTAAAACGTTTGACTATACTATTATACCAAGACATGAAGGGGATTACAAAATCGATCATTTGGATTTCAGCTATTTTGACCCTGCAAAGAAAGAATACATTGTACTACCTTCCCCCGAATTTTCAATCCATGTTGACAAAGGAGATGCAAATGAGGCCAATGCCAATGTTTATTCTGCTCAAAGCAAGGAAGATGTAAAAATACTGGGTGATGATATACGATACATCAAAACCAATAAGCCTGAATTTGAATCGACCGAGAATCATTTTTATGGAAGTACAGCATTTTATATCTGTTTGCTACTTCCCGTTCTCTCATTTATCAGTTTTGTTTTTATAAGAAAAAGAAACATTGAAAAAAACAGCAATGTGGTAGCTGTTAAAGAACGAAAAGCAACGAAAATGGCAAGGAAACGATTGGTTGTTGCAGAACAAAATCTAAAAGCAGGTAAAAAAGAACAGTTCTATGTTGAAATTTCTCAGGCACTGTATGGATACGTAAGTGATAAGCTGAATATTTCAATTGCCAATCTAACAAAGGATCACATTAGCCGTACGTTGCAATTAAAAGGTGCGCAAGAAGAAACGATTACTAATTTAATAAGCACGATGGATACTTGTGAATATGCCCGTTATGCTCCGAATGCAGTTTCCGGCGATTTACAAAGGATTTATAATAATACTGTTGAACTCATTACAAAATTGGAAAATGAAATCAAGTAATTGTATCTTACTTTTTTTGTGTATCTTATTTTCGGTTCCTATAAAAGCACTGGACATTGTTACAACGTATGACAGTGCAAATGCAGCCTATTTAAAGAAAGAATATGCAAAGGCCATCTTACTTTACGAAACGATTGTGCAAGAAAAGAAACAATCTCCAGAATTGTACTTTAACCTTGGAAATTCCTATTATCAATCAGGAGACTTTGCAAAGGCCATTTTAAATTATGAACGTGCAAAAAAACTAAACCCTGAAGATGAGGACATTGCTGTGAATTTAAATTTTGCGAATCAAAAGACAGAAGATAAAATTGAAGCGGCTCCTCAAATGTTTTTGATTGAATTCCGAAATAAGATCGTCTCCTTTCTGAATGAACGTTCCTGGAGCATTCTGTGTATTTTATTTTTAATTGCCGGGTTGTCTCTGTTTGCTGTTTTTATCAGTTCTTCACGTTCAGGCCTAAAAAAGGCTGGCTTTTACCTGGGCGCTTCTTCTATCGTTTTATCTATCGCTACCTTTTTTTTAGCACAAAGCAGCTACAATAGGATAAAAAATCATAAGGAAGCCATTATTACAAGCGCTTCCGTTACTGTTTTAGGATCACCTTCGGAATCCAGTACCAAATTGTTTATTCTTCATAAAGGCAGTAAAGTAGTGATTAAAGAAGAAAATAATGGATGGCTGGAAGTAAGAATTGCCAATGGAAACGTTGGATGGGTAAAGGATACTCAACTGGAAAAAATATAACCTCTCCCCTGTTCCATGCAAAAAATTGCTTTATTATCGGATACGCATAATTACCTGGATCCTAAATTATTCAAATACCTTGAAAATGTTGATCAAATATGGCATGCGGGTGATATTGGAACTGTTTCCATAGCGGATGAACTTGAAAAAATAAAGCCATTAATTGCTGTATATGGTAATATTGACGGCCCGGATGTTCGGAAAAAATATCCTAAAAATCAACGGTTTATGTGCGAAAAGGTTCCTGTATTCATGACCCATATCGGAGGGTACCCCACCCGCTACAATGCCGAAGTATTAACAGAAATTAAAAAGGCCCCTCCTCAATTATTTATTTGTGGCCACTCTCACATCTTAAAGGTTCAATTTGATAAAACGTATCATTTATTGCATATGAATCCTGGAGCTGCTGGTTTTCATGGGTTTCATACCATAAAGACCCTGCTTCGTTTTACAATTGATCAGGATAAGATAAAGGATCTGGAAGTAATCGAACTGGGACCGAGAACATAGAAAAAAAAATATTTTTTTTATTTAAGAAATTAATTGTATTATTGCAGTGCGTTTCCGCTGTTATGTATTCTCATAACATTCAAAATCACAAAAACATCCAAAATTTAATACCTATTTCTATTTCACCCCTAAAAACAAAATCCTTATCTGATTGGTGTTAACCAAATAAAAAAAATATGCACGACATTATAGAATTGAACAACAAGCTTGTTGGTGAGCTGAAAGAAATTGCTAAAAATTTAAATATTCCAAAGTACGAGACATTAAAGAAACAAGAACTTATTTATAAGATTCTTGATCAACAGGCACTTAATCCAGAAGGAATTAGTGGTGATGCCTCTGATCATGCCGATACACCAAAAGCTGAAGAACAAAAGACTCCGCGTCCAAGACGTGTGCGTTTAGATAATATAGATACGGAACCCAAAACAAAAGCAGTTGCTACTTCTTATACACCGGAAGAAGATTATACAGCCCATCTTTCAAAGGAAGAAAATGGAAATAACGCTGATGTTCAAGTGCCTGTCGAAGTACATGATAAACAAAAAGAAGATGTTGAACCAACAGAGTCAATAGGAGATGTTACCGGCCAGGAAGTAACGAATGATGGACCTGATTCATCCGTAAATGATGATAAACCATCAGAAACGTCCGGCATTGAGCGAAAAGACAATCAAAACCGCAATCGTTTCAATAATCCCCGCCAGCAGGATCTTTACAACTTTGAT
>CAZMRM010000307.1:0-5008 GCA_964568515.1 uncultured Chitinophaga sp.
GTATAATGAGAATAAAACTTTTTTTGGAGCAATTGGATCACATATCCGGATGCTCAAAAAATTAGGGCACCAAAATCAGGCAAAGGACTAGGTGATCAAATAATCCTTAAATCCCTCCGCTTTAAATCGCATGAAAATTTTGGTAAGCCTGATCAATTGTTACAAATGGTCCCTTGACTTTTTCAAAATGAGGATGATCTATCCTGAATTGAAAACGGCATCAGGGACCTTTTAAGTGTAAATACGAGATGTCATCCTATACAAAGCTATCGAAGAATGTTTGTATAAGGCCGGAATTCAAGTACTGATACGCATCTAGTTAAAATCAATAATAACTTTTTTCAATTTTCCGGTAAATGCATAAGGGGCTTTGTATTGCGTAGAAACCGGAGTATTATCATCTCTACCTACCGAAATCCCATCCCATGCATCTTTAAATTGTGAAGTGGTCAATTGTCCTTCGGCCACTTTGGTTTCATTGATATATAAGAAAGCCGTTCCGCTTTTTTTAGCTGTATCTGCATGCACCTGCAGCTTTAGCAAAGATTTTCCGGAGGGAACAGGTTGTTTGTCGGCACTTATGTTTACGATCGAATATCCCGTATTATGTACGGCCTTTAGTTTGCCATTCTGAATAAACAAGCTAAGTCCACCAAACTGACCACCTAAAGCAAACAACACACCTTCTGTATTTTTATCCCTGATATCAACTTCTGCGGTAATTGTAAAAGAACGATCATTGAAATTGGGAACTTCTGTAAAATGGGAAACTCCCTGATAGAGAACAATGTGTGTTTTTTCATCGAATAAACCAGGCTCTCCCCATTTTTCCTTCTCTGAACCATCCTTTAAAGGATACACATTATACTTTGCAGCTTCTTCATCAAAAACCTTCTTAAGCTCTTCCAGCTTTTCGGGATTTTTTTGTGCCAGATCAATACGTTCATTAAAATCTTCGTCCAGTTTGAACAGTTCCCATTTATCTTCATTGAACGGTTTACCCTTTTCATGCCACGCACCGGCTTTCCATCCATCTTTATAAATGGCTCTTGAACCATTGATTTCATAATATTGCACAGTATGCTGACTGGTTGCTTTAGCATCAGCAATGCTCGTAGCAAAACTTACTCCTTCAAAAGGATCTTGTTTATATCCGTTGATCAGCTCCGGCGCTTTTATTCCAGTGAGTTCAAGTGTGGTGGGAAGAATATCCGTGATATGCGTATATTGATTGCGTATACCGCCTTTCTCTTTAATACCTTTAGGCCAGAATACAATAAGTGGATTATGTGAACCTCCTTCACCGTTCGCATCTGCCTTATGATACCTGAAAGGTGTATTAGCAGCCTGTGACCACCCGGTAGGGTAATTGACATTGGAAGCTGGAGTACCGATAAGATCAATATCTGCAATATTTCTTTTCAGCTTTTCTTCTGCCGAAAGCGCAGGATCATATACTTTAATGTTACCAATATCAGAACCCCTGCTGGCAGCATTATCACCAATGGATAAAAAAATAAGAGTATTATCCAACTGTTCTATGTCCTTCAGATAGTTGACCAGTCTTCCGATCTCATAGTCAAGCTGTGCAAGGTATCCTGCATAGACTTCAAAGTGACGTGCAAAGAGTTTACGTTCTCCTTCCGAAAGTTCATTCCATTTTTTTACACCTGGCGTGGCATCAGCCAACTGAACATATTCCGGTACTACACCAAGTTTTTTCTGACGTTCCAGCACCTCGTCACGATACCAGTCCCATCCTTTATCAAACTTCCCTTTAAATTTATCACTCCAGAACTTATCCACCTGGTGAGGTGAGTGTGTAGCTGCAGGTGCATAATAAAGGAAAAAGGGCTTTTCCGGTGCAACAGATTTCTGATCAGCAATATAATTAATCGCTTTATCGGTAATCAGTTCCGAAAGCAATCGCTTATCATCGTATGCTTTCTCCACTTTATTTGTTCCCTCCCATAAAATGGGACGATTTTGATCGGTAGCTCCTCCGAGGTAGCCAAAATAATGTTCAAATCCTCTTCCTACCGGCCATCGGTTAAATGGTCCTGCCTGTGTCTGATCACTTTTAGGTGCAAGATGCCATTTTCCAACAGCTAATGTATTGTATCCGTTATCTCTCAGGATCTCGCTTACAAAACCTTTTTCGAATGGTATCACACGATCATATCCTGGTGTACCGGCTCCTGCATTGCTTCCCACATGTGCCGAATGATGGTTATTCCCGGTAAGCAATGCTGTACGGGTAGGTGAACAAACAGCAGTCGTATGAAAATTTGTATATCTCAATCCCTGGTCAGCTAAACTGTCAATGTTAGGAGTTGGGATAAGACCTCCAAAAGCAGTTGAAGCTCCATAACCGATATCATCGATCAGAATATAAATGACATTGGGAGCTCCTTCCGGAGCTTTGCTTTTATACTCCGGCCACGCTTGTTGTGTTTCTGCCAGCGTACGTCCTATTTTCCCTTTGAAACCATTCCTGTTTTCTGCTTGTTCATTTTTATTTACTTGCTGTTGTCCGCATCCTGATGAAAACATAAGCAGAGCCAGTGATGCATAAGAATATTTTTTTAATGCTAGTATTTTATCTTGAAAACCGTTTATTCTTTTCATAGTGATTATTCCGTATTTATTTCTCTGCTTTCGCAGAATGAATTAATTTATTTTTCTTTTCCGTTGGATACAACCAAAACATTCTTCCAAGAAGGCAGGAAGAATATCAGGCTGGGTGCAGTTTCCCCGCTATGCTATTACTGATTCATTGCTACAGAAGCAACATCGTTGAGAATAAAAATCCTGAAAAAATCTTTTATAATACATAAACCGGTTATAATACTATTGAATCTCTTCTGTGACAAATCACTTAAAATTATCGGATGCAAATATATATATATTTCTATAAAATCTATAGATTTTATATTTTTTAAATAACTACCGGTAAAAGAATTTATTCAATACTAGTTTAAACTCGAACAGAGAAGTATAAAATTTTATCTATTGGTAAATGCTACTGACCGGAAAGAAACAATGTTAGCAAGCCGGCCTCTAAAAAACAAAGCCAGTCAACTCTAATTTGCCAATGATAAAATTTTGATTAATTTTATATACTATACTAAATACACCTATAATATAGACAATATCAAGTGAATGAAATGAAAAAAATCTTTTTAAGTCTGGCTACAGCCTGTATTATTAGCTTTTCGGTAGCGGCCCAGCAAAAAACCAATATAATTTTCATTCTGGCGGATGATTTGGGTTATGGTGATATTGGCGCATTTGGAGCAAATGATATACATACACCAAATATAGACAACCTGGCAAAAGGAGGACTAAAATTTACTTCTATGTACAGTGCGTCCCCTGTTTGTAGCCCAAGTAGATTTGCTTTACTAACGGGTCGTTACCCCAGGCGACAAGGAGTAGACGGTGTATTTTTTCCTGAAAGTTTTAATGGGATTCCCAAAGAAGAAATAACCATTGCAGAAGCTTTAAAAACAAAAGGGTATGTTACAGGAATCATAGGGAAATGGCACCTGGGGCATCACAAAGAATACTTGCCGCTGCAAAATGGTTTTGACGAATACTTTGGGATTCCATACAGCAACGATATGCAGGGAGTTGCTTATTTAAGAGGGAATGATGTTGAGCGATACAATATTGATCAGCAATATATTACTAAAACATATACAGAAGAGGCCATTAAGTTCATTGACAAACATAAAAAAGAACCTTTCTTTCTATACTTACCGAATAACATGCCGCATGTACCATTATATGCTTCTGAATCGTTTTCAGGGAAATCAAAACGAGGTTTGTATGGTGATGTTATCGAAGAAATAGATTGGAGCGTAGGTGAATTGATGGCTGCTCTGAAAAGGAATAACATTGAACAAAATACACTTGTTATTTTTTCCAGTGATAATGGTCCGTGGTTAGCCTTTGATATAGAGGGTGGATCTGCAGGACCTCTCCGGGAAGGAAAACAAACAACATTTGAAGGTGGACAACGGGTTCCAACCATTGCATATTGGCCGGCTACAATAAAACCAAATACGGAATATGCCGGTCTGGCTACTTTGATGGATATTTTTCCAACGTTGATGAATGTGGCTGGCATGAAAGATTACAAATCGCCCAATGTATTGGATGGAGAAGACTTGATGCCCGTATTAACCGGACAAGGTAAAAGAAAAGGGGATGAATTCACTTACTACTATAATGGAGAAATTCAGGCTTTTCGAAAAGGTGATTGGAAAATAAAATTTCCCTATAAAGGAAATCATGGAATTGTTGGTGTTAAAGACGTAGAAGCGCACGATACACTTCTGTTTAACTTAAAAACAGATGTTGGAGAACGCAACAATGTCCTTTCCTCGAATCGGGAAAAAGTGAATGAGCTATTGATAGCTTTGGATTCGTTTAAGGCAAAGCTGGGAAAAACCCCGGCAACATTAATTCAACGGATTCCGGCGGATAATACGCATATTCGGAACTATTTTCAACGTCATCCCGAACTAAAGAAAACATTTTAAATGCAATTAAAATGAAATGTACTTTCCATTTAACAGCAGCGTGGTCTGCATACTTTTTATTTGTTAGTTGTAAATTATGTTTGAGGTTATTTTAACTTTAACAAGTTTTATATTGTTTATTCTTTTCATCCATACTTTATTCCCATCGTTATGAATCCACTTGTTTTGCCGGTTTCTTTTCAGCTTCAATTAAAAAACAAAAACAGGCCTTTCCTTGCAGACGTTTCCTTTTTGAAAACCGGGAAAAAGAAACCGGTAATTGTTTTTGTCCATGGTTTCAAAGGGTTTAAAGATTGGGGGCCTTTTAACAGGATGGCAAGTTATTTTGCCGGTCAGGATTTTGTTTTTGTCAAGTTCAATTTCTCTCATAATGGTACCACACCTGAATTTCCAAATGAATTTTCGGACCTGGAAGCCTTTGGAAAGGATAATCATTCGATACAATTGAATGACCTGGGCAC
>CAZMRM010000308.1:0-5008 GCA_964568515.1 uncultured Chitinophaga sp.
TTAAAACATCCTCTCAAAGCGGGTTGCAAAAGTAATAAACTTTTTTGAATTGCAAGGGTTTCCCCAATGAATATTTCGATTATTCCATAAATAATCTGATTTACAGCTTAATAATTTTCAAAAAAATCATCTTTCTTTTTTTTATTTCCCTTTTACAGATCTTTTTTCTACAAACCGGGGAAAAATACAGGAGAATAAGACTACATATTTTTCTACACTTTTAAAATTGGCTTCTGTATAAGTAAAAACACAATGCCTTATAAATCGCTCTAAACATCAGCTAAATCAATATTTTATTATTTCACGAGTTTGTTCTTCTGAAAACTCAGTTGTTTTGGTATAGTTCTATATAAGGCTTGGGCACAACTAATAATATAAACTATACAAAAATTTATGAAAAAGCTACTTCTAATGGGTTGTTGCTTTCTGCTGGCAGAAGCAACAAACGGGCAAACAGCCGATAGAAAATGGAACATTGGTCTTCACGGAGGCTTGACACAATATAATGGTGACCGTGGACAGACCTGGTATACAACTGATCAAGCAGGATATATGTTTGGAGGCATTTCTGTTTCCAGGTATCTGGGGCGTTATGCTGATTTAACCTTGTTTGGAAATAAAGGTGAAATCGGAAACATTGAACAATTTAACAGCTCCAATACAGAAACAACATCTCCTGCACGTCGCTTCAGAGCAAGCTATACAGCCCTTACACTCGCCTTGCGCGTTAACTTTACTTCTCCTGAAAAGGTATTACGTCCATACGTATTTGCAGGCGGAAGCGGATTATACTATGAAAAAAAACATACCATACTGAATGAAAAGTACAGTTTTGCAGCACCAACAGGTGGTGTTGGTTTAACAATTCAGATGGGCCCGGTTGTATCCCTACAGTTGCAGGAAACATTTATGTACACAGGTGATGATGACCTGGACAATGAAGTCAGGAACTTAAATGACAGCTACTTAATGCATACGGTAGGATTAACGTTTAATCTTGGTAAGAAAAAAGACGAAGATAAAGATGGAATTGCTGATCGACTTGATAAATGTCCAAATACGCCACCAATGGTTGCTGTAGATAAAAATGGTTGTCCGCTGGATCGCGATAATGACGGTGTACCTGATTACCAGGATGAATGTGCTGATCTTGCCGGTGTTGCTGCTCTTAAAGGATGTCCTGATAAAGATGGAGATGGAATTAAAGATGCAGATGATCGTTGCCCGGATGTAGCCGGAACTGCTGAATTAAAAGGTTGTCCGGATAAAGACGGTGATGGTGTTCCGGATATTGATGATAAATGTCCTGATTCTGACAAGAAATACAAAGTGGATAATACCGGTTGTCCGATGGACAACGATAAAGATGGGGTTTTGAACGAAGATGATCTTTGTCCGGATGTAAAAGGTATCGCCAGCCTGAAAGGCTGTCCCGATACTGATGGAGATGGTGTCGCAGATAATGAGGACCATTGTCCTTCGGTCAAAGGAACCATTGAAAACAAAGGTTGTCCTGAAATTTCCAAAGAGGATGTTAAAAAAATCACTCAAATTGCAAGTAAGATCTATTTTGAAACCAATAGTGCTAAACTGAAAGCCGTTTCTACAGGTCAGTTAAATGCACTGGTCGACATCCTGAAAAAATACGAGGCTGCTAATCTAACAATAGAAGGGCACTCGGATAATGTAGGAAATGATGATTACAATTTACAACTTTCTCAAAAACGTACAGAAACAGTAAAAGAATACTTGATGTCCAGAGGTATACTGGAATCTCGTTTAAAGGCGGTAGGATTTGGTGAAACAAAACCAATCGCTGATAATAAAACAGCTGCCGGAAGAAGTAAAAACAGAAGAGTGGAATTGAAAACTTCCTATTAATTCTATAAATAACTATAATGTAATTAACCCTCCATTGCAAGTGCAATGTGAGGGTTAATTATTTTTATAATGTTGCACCCCTTCGGAAATCTTTCTATCATATTTTTTCCAATATGCTTTGCCATAGCTGCAAAAAATTTCTTCCTGCTCCATTATTTTTCTCGTTGCGACAATACAGACATTGTCGTTTTCATCAAGTGTTATTTTCGAGTTTGTTTTAAAGTTACTCCCGATCACATCATTGGCATACTTTGCAAAACAATTGGAATGCATGGAGTCCATTATCCCTCCCTGCAGCATACTGATAAAATACCGGTCTTCTCCCATCTTTGAACGTCTCGCTATTTCGCTATCGGAGAGCTGTTCTCCTTTAAACACACAAATAACCTCATTTTTATAAATAGGAATGGCCGTATATAGTCCTTTACCTGCTTCTTTGATTTGTGAATCCGTTACATACAAATAATCCTCTTCTGCTGCATCAATTTTATAAGTGATCGCATTGGCGTATTCTCCTTCATACAATTCCATAATAGTTTCAGTATTTTCATTTTTGAGGAAAACGAAATTAACAATAAAATTTTCCTTTTATCAATTAAAGCGTTCACATTGTTAAAAATGAGCAAATACAAGTGAGAAATACTATATTAATCCTTAATCTTTCGTAATTTTGACCGGCAACAAATTTCGACATGAAAAAATTACTTTTATTTATTTTCCTGATAATTGCAGTCAAAATGCAGGCGCAAGAAATTGCGATATATAAAATTGATGACCTTCTTCAGCGTGTTGCAAATAATTCCGACACTACCTATGTTGTTAATTTCTGGGCAACCTGGTGTGCTCCCTGTGTAAAAGAGTTACCGGATTTTGACAGTTTGAATGCCTCCCATTCAAATAAACACATCAAGGTATTGCTTGTAAGCCTTGATTTTAAAGAAGATCTTAATAAAAAAGTTATTCCTTTCATAAACAAAAAGAAGCTTCAGTCGGAAGTGGTCATTTTGGACGAAGTGAATGGTAATTACTTTATTTCTAAAATTTCAGATCAGTGGAGCGGAGCCTTACCTGCAACATGGTTCATGAATAAGAATAAATCGATCAATCGTTTTTTTGAAAAAACAATTACCTACGATTTTTTAAAAAATGAATTAATTACTGTTCCATAAAGCTCTTGTTTAGAATGAAAATCAAATCCATTAATCTCCTACTCATTGTCATTGCAAGCATTGTTTTCATTTATGCCTTTTTCTTTTTCGATAAGGAGAAACCTATCCGTACGCTTCAGATCTACGGACCTAAGGAATATGAGTCCAAAAAAGGAAAGACAGATACTACCTTTCACCAGATTCCGGCTTTTCATTTTGTTGATCAGGATGGTAAGACAGTATCAGAACAAACATTCGATGAGAGCATTTATATAACTGATTTCTTTTTTACAACCTGTCATACTATTTGTCCGGTCATGAGTACGCAGATGGAACGTGTGTACACTAAATTCAAAGGGAACAAAGAAGTTAAATTTTTATCCCATACCGTTGATCCTGAAATTGATACAGTAGAACAATTAAAAGCCTATGCACTAAAGCATAATGCTGATGCTTCTCAATGGATGTTTGTAACAGGCAGTAAAAAGGATTTGTACAACATTGCAAGAATTGGTTATTTACTTAATGCTGAGCAGGGCGATGGAGGACCGGACGATTTTATTCATACACAAAATTTTGCATTGATCGATAAAGAAAAAAGAATAAGGGGATTTTATGACGGAACAGATTCTACAGATATCAATCATTTAATGAAGGATATTGATCTCCTTTTAGCTGAATACAGGTATCAAAAAAAATAATAACGGTTTACACCAAAACAAAAACTCCGCAATACAAACTGTAATGCGGAGTTTTTTGTTTTTATGGTGCTTTATTAGCTAATTCGCTTTATACTGCAACCAACAGACTTTGTTGAGTTCGTTTTTACGGCGCCACCTTTTCCAACGGCTTCTATTGCATCTTTTAAATAATGCTCTTTTGCTGTATTTTCATCCTTTACATTATCATCAATGGCACCGCGATAAACAAGACCTTTTTTATCAAATAAAAAACAGTGCGGAGTACGGGTTGCTCCAAACGCATCTGCTAATTCTGAGTTCTTGTCTACCACATAACTACATTTGAAATCTTGAGATGCTGCATATTTTTTCATTGCATCAAAGGAGTCCTCTTCGCTACGTTGTGCTTCATTCGAATTAATAATAATAACACCAATATTGTTCTTTGACGCAAGTTCTACTGATTCTTTGATGCGCCTTTCACTTAGTTTTACAAATGGACAAGTGTTACAGGAAAAAATAACCAGTAATCCTTTTTCTTTTTTAACATCCGTCAATGCTACCTCTTTACCGGAAACATCCATCATTTTTAAATCTGTTTTTGGAATAGCTGCTCCAATTTCAAGTTCCGGATTAACCGTAACTACGGGTTTAAAGGCTGCAGTTGCAAAGGCTACCAATGCAATTACAGAAAATACTTTTAATGTTTTTTTCATTTTTTTTTGAATTAAGGGACATGTAACTAATTTTTTGGATAGCAGCATAAAAGTACCAAGGATCTGTTAAAAAACAAATCCCAAGGCTTGTATTTTTCTTTTCTTAACAAAAATCTTATCAAAAGTACAACAGGTTAGGTTATGGTTAGACCTTTGAAAATAATTCATAAATTAGCAACTACATGCTTTATGACTATTATAAAATACTGGAGATAAACCGTGAGGCGTCATTGGATGAAATTAAGCAGGCATACAGGGCAAAAGCCAATTTTGTTCATCCGGATGTCAATGATTCGCCAAAAGCGCACGAGTTATTTACTATTATCAATGATGCCTACGAAGTACTCTCTGATGCCCGAAAACGTCAACTCCACGATATCAAACTCAATTATGCGGATGCTACAAAAGCAGAAGCCATAAAAAAAAGGCAGTATTACGGTACATCTGCCAAGAATGGCACGGGTAATCCTACTTCATCTTCAAATTTTAACTATAACTGGAAAGATTTTCAATACAAACAAAAAACAGATTTTGATTATTTTAAGCGGTCTCCTTTGATTTATAATTTGTTTTTTATAAGCGG
>CAZMRM010000309.1:0-5002 GCA_964568515.1 uncultured Chitinophaga sp.
CCCATATATACTCCTATTTCTCTTCCACTATCTATAACTGTAAAAGAAATAATGTCTCTTTCTACAAAAATTGCCTGGCGCTTATCTTCAACAACAAATAACGATAAAAAATATTGACCCGCCTGAAAAAAAGAAGCCGGGAAAGTGCATACTATTTTATTGTCACCTTTTTTTAAAACAACATCCGGCAGATGGCCAAATGAAAACATAGCTTCTCCCATTTCATTATAAAGGTGATAAGTAATATTGTACCGTTGAGGACAGGCACTTTTAATTATCAATTGTGTTTCCAGCGAAATGGATTCATTTTCTCTCAACATTTCATCAGCATTTCCATTCTGGTTTGATAAACTGATTTGCTTTAACTGAAATTCATTTTTATCATATGAATCATCAAATATTTTTTTATTAATTGTGTTGTTTTTTCCTCCAAGATAAAAGCCTACTGCTTCTTCCACATTTCCTGAATAGGTGACAGCGCCTTTTTCCAACACGATGCCTTGGGTACAAAGTGTTTTAACAGCTGCCATATTATGACTTACAAACAATACGGTCCGTCCTTCTGTACTGACATCTTTCATTTTTCCGAGACATTTTTTCTGAAATTCAGCATCACCAACAGCCAGTACCTCATCTACAACCAATATTTCGGGTTCCAGATGTGCCGCAATGGCAAAACCTAATCTGACGATCATTCCTGAAGAGTACCGTTTAACAGGTGTATCAATATATTTTTCAACTCCACTGAAATAAATGATTTCATCTAGCTTATGTTTTATTTCAACCTTTGTCATTCCCAGTATGGCTCCATTAAGAAAAATATTTTCACGTCCGGTCAAATCCGGATGAAAACCGGTACCTACTTCCAATAAAGCAGCAATTCTTCCTTTTATCTTTATTTCACCAAGTGTGGGCGAAGTGATCTGTGAGAGGATTTTTAATAGAGTAGATTTTCCTGCGCCATTCTTTCCAATAATTCCGAGTACTTCTCCTTGTTTAACTTCAAAACTAATGTTCTTAAGTACCCATACGAAATCAGAAATGGCCTTCCTGGTTCTGTCATTTTCTTCACCTATTTTCAGATAGGGGTCTTCCTTTCCCCGCATCCGATACCATAAACGGTTAAGGTCATGTGTTAACGTTCCTGTTCCCACCTGTCCCAGACGATACTGTTTTCCTAAATTATCAACTTTAATAGCAATGTTTGTCATCTCCAGTTATCAATAGAAAAATCCTTTTTAAGATTATTAAACCGTATCTACAAACGATTTTTCTGTTTTATTAAATATAACAATGCCAAGGGCAAGCAGAATTATCATAAATATAAAACTATAAAACAGATATCCCCAGCTAAAAAAGCCGGTTCCGGTAAAACCATATTTAAATGTCTCAACAATTGAACTCATCGGGTTAAGTAAAATCAAATGCTTGTATTTTCCGGTGATCGATACAGGGTATACGATGGGAGTGGCATACATTAATAACTGAACGCCAAATGCTACCAGGAAAGTAAGGTCTCTGTACTTGGTGGTTAATGAGGAAATGATTATACCTGTTCCTAAACCCAAACCTGCCATTATAAAAATCAGCAATGGAATAAGGAGTATATAGGCATTTGGATGAATGGTGTGTGAGGTAAAGAAAAAATATAGCAATACCAGAACAAAAAGCAGTATTTGAATTCCAAGTTTTATAAGATTTGAAATTATTACTGAAATCGGAATTATTAGCCTTGGAAAATATACTTTTCCGAAAATATTTGCATTAACAATGAAAGTAGTGGATGTTTTAGTAAGACAATCTGAAAAATAAGTCCATAACGTAATACCAGCCAGATAAAACAGAATAGCAGGAGTTCCATCTGTATCGAGCTTTGCAACATTGGAAAAAATAACTGTAAACGTTATGGTTGTTAATATCGGTTGGATAAAAATCCAGAAAGGGCCCAGAATTGTTTGTTTATATACAGCTACAAAATCTCTTTTCACAAAAAGAAACAGTAGATCCCTGTACTTCCATATATTTTTTAAATCGATTTCATACCATTTCCTTTTCGGGCGAATAATCAGATCCCATTTTTCGAGTCCTTTATGCATTTATATGGAGACGTTAAGATTCTTTTTCAACTTCTTCTATAATGTAATCACTATAGGCATAGTAATATTCTTTATAAGTGTGTTTTACACCGTTTAAAATAAATCCAAAATTTCTAATTTTATTTTTCAACTCCAGCTCTTCCGCAATTGCTACTGTTTTTCTTTTAGCAATTTTTGCATTCAGTACAAATAAAACGATATCCGCATGCTTTGACAGAACCAACGCATCTGAAATCAGACCCACCGGCGGTGTATCCACGATTATGTAATCAAAATTCTGACGGGCATATTCAAAAAGCTCAGTTAATCGCTCACTAAGAATAATTTCTGAAGCATTTGGTGGCGAAGGTCCTGAAAGGATCACACTTAGATTCTCTATCTCTGTTTCTTCAATCGAAGAGGGGATATCTGTTTTTCCTATTAAGATAGTACTGACTCCTACATTGGAATTCATTTTTAAAGCTTTATGTACTTTTGGTTTATGAAGATCCAACTCGATTATCAATACTTTTTTATCTGCTCTTGCAAATATGGTAGCCAGGTTTATCGTACAAAATGTTTTTCCTTCACCCGGATTATAGGAAGTTATTAAAATCACCTTGGAACGAACATCACTGGCCATGTATTCCAGGTTTGTTCTGATCGTTCTGAAGTTTTCAGCTATTTGTGTCCGGGGGTTATTGTTCACTACGGTATATCCTTTATCCAAATTTTTAGCAATGCAAATATCACCTATTATCGTAGAAGCGGTCAATCGTTTTAACTCAACCAAATTATCAACGGTGTAAAAGAATATAGTCCGGATAAAAATAATTACAAAAGCCACAACCGCACCTACTAAAATAAAATAATAGAAAATTTTCTTTTTATCCGGTTTCACCATTCCTACTGAATGTGCTGTTTCAATAATTGCAGTTTGTGGTAAAATACCGGCCCTTGCAATAACAGTATTGGCTCTTTTCTCCAGCAAGTAAACATACACATTCTGGTTTACATCGACCTTACGCTGTAAATTTAAAAGCTCCCTCTGTGTTTTTGGGACAGCTTTGATGATGTTCGTATAGTCCTGAATCTGTTTATTTAAATCTTCAATTTTTTGTAATAATCCTTTTTTAGAATTCAAAATATAGGTAAGCATATTTCGCTTTAAAAGCTCTATTGTCTGATCCAGATTTTCAACACCTTTATTCTCTTTGGTGGCTCCAAAAAGTATACGGTTCCTACTCATTTGCATGGTATACAACTCATTTATGGCCGACTTCAGATATTGATCATCGTCACCGATATAAAAGGACGGGGGTAACAATTTATCATCAGAAGAAGCATCTACTGCCAGAATGTATTTTTCCAATGCATCAAGTGATTGAATCCATAGTTCTACTGCCCTTTTTTTGCTGTCATAGTCAATTAGCTGATCAAAATAGGCACTTTCCTGTTCAGGGAGATTTAAAATTGACTTATCTGATTTATAATCCTCCAGATTATTTTCCAATGAATCCAGGATAGCAATCACCCCTGAAAGTTGTTTATCAATATTTACAAGTGTGTTCTCGTTGATGGTATATTGTGCCTGTGCCGTATAATCAATATATACTTTTGATAAAGTATCTAAAAAAGCAATAGCGCGATAAGGTATGGGATCTTGTACAGTAAGCTCTAAAATGCTGGTCCCCTCTACGTTTTCAACAGATAATGCGTTCTTATATTTATATACCAGATTACCAGGCTCATGAATTTGAACGAGGTAGTCAATTTTACTTAAATTTAAAATGGTTTGATTATTAATATTTTCACTTTTATTGACTGATAAAATAAAATCCGGGTCCACCACCTCTTCATTAAAAGGCAATGTTTTGCTAATTTCATTTCCATTTTTTGTGTAAATCAATTCATAATGATTTTCATCCAAAATGTGAAATTTGATCAGCTGTTCATATAATCCCTGGGATAATAATTTAACAGAAAACGTGAAAGGCATTGATTCGTATACTTCGGTTGTTTTTAACCTTCCGACAATGTAATAGGAAGTTCCTATTTTTAACTTGGATAGTGATTTGCTAATGAGATCATTCGAAGTAATGACTTTTACCTGATTTATATTATCCTGGTAAGCCTCATAGTAACCTAAACTTTTATATAGCGACGTTTGATAATCGTAGGTTTTATCTGTTTTTAAAAGGATTTGAGATTTCGCCGCGTAGATGCTGATGAGCTTGTAGGTATAAAAGTAACATAATACTGATGATAAAACAATTGCTGCTAATAGTATATACCAGTTTTTGGAAAAAATTTTCCAAAATGCCCGGAAGTCGTCCATATCTATTATACTTGTTTTTTTCTTTTCAGCTAACATACCTTATCTATCTGGCAAATATAAAAAAATATAATACTGTTTTCGATAATATTATCGAATGAATCTGATTTCTTAAACATTATAGTAATTAAATTCGTATATATTTGAGTAAAATTTAAATTCAATCTCATGAAAAGAATTCTATCCTTAATTTTACTTGTTTTTGTAAATATCGCAAGCATCAATGCTGTCACGACTTTTACATCTATCAGTGGTGGGGTGTATACAACTCCGGCAACATGGGTTCAATCAGGATCTCCTGTAGATGCGGATGGAATTCCCGACGCCGATGACAACGTGATTATTTCCCCCTCTCACGTCGTAGACATTTCAACAGCTTCTTTATCTAATGACCTTACTGTAAATGGCACTATTCGCTTCATAACAAATGTTACCTTTATTATCAAAGGTAATTATACATTAGTGGGTGCAGAAGTGGGTGCAGGAACACTGAGGTTCGACTCCGGGATAATTACCGTAACAGGTACTACGGCTCCCACAGTAGTTTACCATTTTAATGCAAACATTGCTATTAGTGCCTCTTCCGTTATCA
>CAZMRM010000310.1:0-4980 GCA_964568515.1 uncultured Chitinophaga sp.
GTTGGAGCTTTTTTGCTTGCCTGCACACTATGCATGGGACCACTATCAAGAAAAAAAGATAAATAGTATTTCTTGGTATAAAGTTTACGATAGTCACTTTAATTACCATTGATCAATTTTATACCGGTAATTGCATTCTGTTTCCGGGTCTTCCTTTCTTTTGTAATCAAAACCTGGCCAGCCTGGAAATGCGGATAGCAAGTGACCGGTCGGAGAACGGGGCCGGGAACGTGTCTGCTCCGCCCCTTTCCCGACTCCTGAATACTTGCATCACCGGCCGTATCAGCCACTGAGAAAGTTAAAAAAGTAATGAAGAAAAGGGGCTTTAACAAAGGATGCTGTCCCCTGTGGGTGATTATGGGATAATGCCGTATTTCAAAACTATTGTGGCAGATACAGATGGATATTCTCCCCGGAGAATGATTTCAGGCTCTCCAGTTCCTGCTCTATCTTTTTTTCCCATTCCTGTTGTTTCGCAGGTAGTTTGGAATGGTCGGTTTCCTTATCATAGTTATTCTGATATGCAGCCCACTCCAAATGATTCGCTTCATATAATTTACGATAGGTTTCCTTGAACGAACGCATATTGAATTTATAGGTGCTCACCGTTTTCCGGAATTTTCTCGCAAACAACTCCGTGATATCAAAATGACCTTGCTCATGCTGAAGTATATAAGGTGTTCTGGAACCGGGTTTTACCCAGGATTTATTTTTATCAAACAAACAAGTGATGCTGACACTTACACTATCGCCACTGGAGCGCCAGGGGGCTGAAATACCCGAATTGGTATTGGCCACATGTGTGCTGCTGCCATTCGGTTCTCCTTTAAAGTCGTTCCAGGTAAGTTTTGTACCGGGTGCCCAATAAATGACCTCTTCTTTTTCCTGCTTAAATGCCGCAATGACCAGAAACAGAAAAAGGCCGCAGGCAATCTTAAAAAAATGAATGGTTCGTGTCATGGGTTGAATGCCGCTGGGTTTGGATACAGAACAAAGGTAAGGAATAAAGGAATTGGTGAGGTGACGGGTGATGATCTCCTCTTTTTTTATAACCCAATTTCATCATGTAATTCTCCAAATGAAACATTAAAAAAAATGATGACACAGAAGTAACATCTATCAATGCAAGTTTAATAGGGTCATTCTCTTTATATCTTCTTTACATAGTATTCAATATGGTTATATATTGTTTCACCAAACAATTTGTTAAGCGTATTTATTTCTTCTAAGGTCACAGGTTTATGTAAAAGACGTTCCTCGATAAAAATATGTTGTCCTTTTCCAGTGGTTTCTCTAAACTCATCAAATAAAATTGCATATTTTAAGTACTCGAATCTTATTTTAATCTCGTAGTCGCAACCAAACGCTTTTAGCCCACCTTTTACAAAGCTTCCAAAAAAAGTTTTAATATGAAGTTCCAGGCCTTCAGAATGAAATTGATCCTTTTTTTCTTCACACGCTACCTTAAATTTTCTAATCGTCAATTCGGGTTCATCATTTACAAAATAAACTGAAGAAGAGCCCGCAGAAATATAATGTTGTGTTCCTGTAAAAAATTTATTGAATTTTTGAATGGTAGGAATTATTTCTCTTAATAAGCCGGTGATCCATCCGTCGTATATTTTAAAAAACAGATCAGCATTAAATTTTTCCTTTATCTCATTATCCGGGTCAATACCAGAAAGTTCTTTTTCCAGAAGCAGAATTCTTTTATCCAGATCATCCTGTTCATCGATATCACCACCCTCAATAGCAGTCAGTATCAATTCTTGTGATTTTACCAGAAGTTTAGCCATGAATTCATAAAATAAGTCTGGACTACCTCCATACCCTTGAATATCGGCTAAATACCGGTTATATGCATCTTTATCACTAACCTTCACAATCACCGGCGGGTAACCCAACATGATTAAAATCAAATTCATCAGTATTCTTGATGTTCTTCCATTACCATCATAAAACGGGTGGATAGTCACATACTTTAAATGAAATTCGAATGCTAACAATGCCGGATGTATCGCATCCTTTTTATTTAAAGTTACTTTGTCATATGCTGTATTTAACCAATTAATAAGATGATGAATAGCATCAGGTACTTCTGCCGGAGGAACGAAATAGTATTTCTCGTCTTTATAATTATAAATATGATTTTCCGTTGTTTTCCATTCACCTATTTTTAAAATTTTGTCAGGATCATCTTCATGCATGATACCCTTGTGAATCTCTTTTATACGCTTTTCTGAAAGACGTAATTCACCTTTACCGATCTTTAATATATTTGTAATGACCTCATCATGCCCACGGACTTCTATTACGTCTTTCAGAGGTTTTCCTTCAACCGTAATATTATTAATCATTACGCTACGGGTCTCTTGTTTTGTTAAGGAATTACCTTCCATTGCATTGGAGTGATAATTCCAATCCAGCCGAAACTTATAACTAATCTTTTTTAATAGTTCATCGCTTAATCTTTCATAGGAATTAATCTTTGACTGTAACTCATCTATCTGATTTAGTATTTCTTTTAATGCCATTTTTTTTATATAACTTTTTAGAAAGTCGTTTAAGATCAACTAAATTCAATATCCACTCTTATTCGCCATGACTTAATTTCCTGTAAATTTATAAATAACCTTTTTAAAAACACGCCATTTTAGAGTATAGCTTTTATACGAAAGGGTACGCGACCTTAAATTTTAAGCTATTTTTCTCTATTCCCAGGAAATATCCAGTATCCTGTCCATTTTTTTAAATTCAATGAATTCTATTTTTAAATCATCCACATAACAAGGAATATTGGAATGATTAAGGTAAACCAATTCCATTAGTACATCCTTAACCGGGAATTTCTGATCAAGCTTCGGCATGTAAATTTCAAATACCTGATGCTCCCATGTATTGTATTGTTCCAGGTAATCATCCAGCCTGAAACGGCTTGAGTTAATGACCTCTCCGTTTACAGTAAAATTTATCAATAAAACAGAATAACTTCTTCTTCCCGTAACGTGAAACCAACCAGAAGACCGGATAAACACATTTTTATGATAGGGAACTTCCGTTAACTTTTTTTGGATACTGATGCTGTACGGATGAAGATGATCCACCTTACTTGAAAAACCACCGGAATGCGCCTTTTCAGTTGTCAGCGTGCTGGAGTTTGGCTGGGTTGTATCTTTTTTTTCCATATCATTGAACCATACGGTTCGTTTTATGACATTAGCGGGGCGTTCATCCAACGGAAACCGGAAATATTTCCCGCTGAATCCCCTGTCCGTTCTAAGGAATACATGCCAATATCCTTTCGCATCTGTTCTTATATCATTTTCTATCAGCCCGTTTGCAGCCTGATAAATTTGAAAAAGATTCAGGGGACAGAGCAGCATAATTAAAAAAAATGTAACACCTTTTATCATCCTGCTTTTTGAATCAAGCAATAATGCAAGTAAAAAAAAGAACAGCGGATAATGGTCAACAAATGCGCGCGCTCCATAACAATAACCATAATTCCAGGACCACCAGGAAGAAATGATGTATATGTTTAAACCCAGGTAAAGGACCACACCTGTAAATAAATAAAAATTAAGTTTATACAACCTCAGCAATCCAAATAGCGCCAGAAAGCAAACAGGTGTGTAAACAAAAAGACCTTTTGTGTAACTAAACAATACATTTATAATTTCAGGATGAAGAAAATTAAATCCTTCTTTTGAATAGGACCAGACAATGAATTTACCTGTTACTGCTTTATAAATACTGATTTGAAAAATACCAGGAATTGCAGCAATAAGCAGACTAAAAAAGAGGGTTCTTTTTTCCCGTCCTATCTTTCTTAGAATTTCCAGAAACGATTTGAAATTCTCGGTTAAAAAAGGTGCGATCACCAGAATGGTAAGATCGGTCGGACGTGTAAAAAATAAACAGGAGCTACCTATAATAATGGCCATGATGCCTGACCTGTTATAGTCAACTGTTAGCTTTTTCATATGATAAAGAATAAAGCTGACAAGCGAAAAAGCCACTATATGTGCCCATCCGGGACTATTGACCGTATAATAAAAAGCGATGGTGCCAAACGCAAGCGCAAACAGGCTTAAAGAAATTACCCAGGGATCTGCAAAATAAAATCGCAGGAACTTTCCAAAAAAATGTAGTCCAAGAAGTAAATAAAACAAGGTACCGATTGAAATGAGTACCGGAAAAAAAAATGAATACCCATCTACAGGAAAATCAAATCCTGCACTCAGCCCGACTGCCACACCGAAAAAAGGCGCATAAAAAAGAGGGGTACCTATGTAACACTTAATTACTTTAGGATTTTCGACCGGATCATCCAATTTATGATCAATAAAAATTGCAGGAAGGTAACGGTAATAATGGGCTGCATCGGTATGAACAAGTGCTTTCCATCTTTCTTTTTTCCAACTGTAATTGTAATCACAAATACAATAGATAACAGCTATAAAAAGGAGTGTGCTGCTAACAGGAAACCTTATCCTTTTAAAAAAAATTTCAAACATATCGGATCAAATAGGAAAACCTTGTTTTCTCAGGCTTCTAAAATTAAACAAAAAAAAGGAAACGATATGATTTCTTTAGCATACACTCTCAGGCAACAGCAAAAACAAAAGATTTTGTTTTTACAAACAATGAGACTGAACGTGTTTTAATATCTTTAAACGAGTTCCTGTTTTGCAGGAACATCTCCAATAAAGAGTATGAAAGGATGAATTACTGAAGAAATATTACCAGTATTATAATAACCTGTGTCAGGTACTTTCAGTTCTTTATCTTGTACTTCCACTAATGTGAAATAGTTTCGACTATGGATGAAAATAGAGAAGCAATCTGTTGGAGGTTACTCCTTACTTTCAGAACATATCAGATATTTTGAGACATGACCTTTATAAACAAAAAAGGTATCACGTTTGTGATACCTTTTAGAATTCTTTTCCTATTAATTAGGCTGCTTTCTTCTGTTTT
>CAZMRM010000311.1:0-3992 GCA_964568515.1 uncultured Chitinophaga sp.
AGCAGCGGACTCTTTGTACCTGCAAGTAGCAACAAAGGAAGATCTTGACTTAGCCATGGTGAAAGGAGTAAACTATCCGAAAGGACTCCTGAAATGGGCAGATGAACTGGGGCTTCCGAATATACTGGATATTCTCATCAAACTTCAGGATGAATATGCCGAAGAACGCTACCGTCCCAGTGTCTTATTGAAGCGTATGGTAAAGGAAGAGAAAACATTTTATTAGAAATGGTTAGCTGGGCACGAACAGTTTTTTTAATTGTGTTTAATGGACTTAAATACATCAATCACGAATCATGATCCGAAGCTGTCGAATTCATTTCCTTCTTCCCTCATAGTATGTCCATAGGATTAGAATTGGGTATAGTGTTTCGAAAAGATCTTACAAATGATTTCACTTTTTTCATGGTCTCAATGTAACACTTTTCTACACCGGCAATTTTATTAAAATAAAGAATCCGTCAGTGGCAGACTCTAAAATAAGAACGACAACGCAGGAGTTCCGTTTTGGAATACCCTATACATTAGGTATTCTTTTACAGTTGAAAAATCATTTTACACGTCAGCTGAAATAAATCCGAATGTGTCCCTGTACTATGGAGTTGCAAATGGAAATAAAACATTTACACCATCCTTTGGTTTGGGAACCGGCTATGCGCTTATATCATTGGTGTACAGAAGACAAATGATTTTTGTGTAAAACGTACGCAAGAAAACGGTATGCTGGATGACAAATAAAATCGCTTTACGATTCGTTTTTTAGTAAAATGAATTGTTTTTGCGTGTTTTAAAACAAAAATTTGGATTGTGTCCCTTTTCTTGCTTATATTTGCCCCATGCAAAAAATGAACAATATGTATTATTACTATTATCCGGTGTCCCGCATTGGAATGGTAATGTATTGTTCATAGTCTGAGAATCATCTAGAAACACAATATAAGGCCCGTTCCAACAGGAACGGGCCTTTTTTATTTCCATTAATTAAACAAAAGCAAGCAGTATGAACAACAAAAACAGACCAACAGAACAAGTGTACAGTGATTACACAGCACAGGATTTTGCCGTGTGGAAAATTCTTTTTGAGCGACAGATGAGAATTCTTCAGCCCATTGTATCCAAAGAGTATTTGGAAGCACTGGAACAGGTAAAATTTACAGGCGATAAAATCCCTGATTTTAAGGAAGTCAATGCCATTCTAAACTCAGTCACCGGTTGGAGCCTGGAAGTGGTTCCGAATATCAGTCCGCAAAAAGAATTCTTTGAATTTTTATCCCGGAAAAAATTTACATCTACCTGTTGGTTACGTACTATGGACCAGCTGGATTACCTGGAAGAACCTGATATGTTTCATGATGTCTTTGCACATGTACCATTGCTTTGTAACGTCAACTATGTCAATTTTTTTAAAGGGATCAGTGACATTGCTCTCAAACACATCAATAATCCGGAAGTGGTTGAATTGCTGGGACGTGTATACTGGTTCACTATCGAATTCGGATTGATCAACGAAAATGATGAATTAAAGATTTATGGTGCAGGTATCATTTCTTCTAAAGGAGAAACAGAGTTTTGCCTGAGTAATAAAGCCAAACGCAGCAGTTTTGATGTGCCAGCCATTTTTAACACCAGCTTTCGCACTGATTGCATACAGGAACAGTATTTTGTAATCGATTCATTCGAACAGCTATACAATTCACTGTCAGAAATAGAAGAATTAATACAGGCCCTGGTTGAAAAGGAAGTGGAGGTGTAAGCCAAAAAATTCAGTTCTTTTAATAACTTTGTAAGGATTTCAATTTTACAACGATCAATGAAAGACATTATAGCAGCTAAGGTAGTTCAGGAAATGCTAAAGCAGGATTTGTTTAGTCGATGGCTTGGAATAGAACTGGTTCATATAGAAAACGGAAAGTGTGTATTAAAAATGGTGGTTAGAAAAGAAATGTTGAATGGCTTTTCAATAGCACATGGAGGCATCACTTATTCATTTGCAGATAGTGCATTGGCCTTTGCTTCCAACTCACATGGCAGAAAAAGTGTGTCCGTAGAAACAAGTATTTCT
Source organism: uncultured Chitinophaga sp. (assembly GCA_964568515.1). Taxonomy (GTDB): domain Bacteria; phylum Bacteroidota; class Bacteroidia; order 2-12-FULL-35-15; family 2-12-FULL-35-15; genus 2-12-FULL-35-15. The sequence continues at coordinate 2,063 of CAZMRM010000311.1, forward strand.
CATGTAGAACCGGTAAAAGAAGGAGATGTATTGAGGGCCTATGCAGAAGAAGTGAGCCTATCCAATAAAATAGCCGTTTATCATATTGCTGTTAAAAATCAACAGGAAAAAGTAGTGGCCCTTTTTAAAGGTACTGTGTACCGTACCGCCAAACAATGGTTTGAATCATAACGCACGTGCGTCATTAACTTACTTAATTTTATTTTAAGCATGAAAGAAGCATTTATTATTAATGGCGTTAGAACACCTATTGGCAATTTTGGAGGTATGCTTTCCGTGGTACGTACCGATGATTTGGCTGCCCTTGTATTAAAAGAACTTTTAAAGAAAAATCCCTCTGTTGATCCTGCTCAAATAGGAGATGTCATTCTGGGATGTGCTAATCAGGCAGGGGAAGATAACCGGAATATTGCCCGTATGTCGTTATTACTGGCAGGATTGCCGTATACAGTACCCGGAGAAACAGTTAACAGATTATGTGCTTCGGGCTTATCAGCATCGATGGCAGCAGCACGTTGTATTCAAACCGGGGAAACAGACCTGATGATAGCCGGTGGAGTCGAAAACATGACACGTGGTCCCTGGATCATGTCAAAGTCCAGTACTGCATTTGGCCGTGATCAGTATTTGTTCGACTCTAGTTTTGGCTGGCGCTTTATCAATCCTAAAATGAAAGAATTGTATGGTGTGGATGCCATGGGAGAAACGGCAGAGAATTTAGCTCAGCGGGATAGTATCAGTCGCAACGATCAGGATAAGTTTGCCTGTTGGAGCCAGCAAAAGGCAACTGCTGCACAAGCAAAAGGACGATTTGCAAAGGAAATCATACCTGTGGAGATACCGCAAAAAAAGGGAGAGATTAAAATTTTTGATAAAGATGAATTTATTCGCCCGGAAACAACCATGGAAGCGCTTGCCAAATTAAAACCTGCTTTTAAAAAAGAAGGGGGAACAGTAACAGCAGGAAATGCTTCGGGTTTGAATGATGGTGCTGCTGCCCTATTACTGGCATCAGAAAATGCGATTAAAAAATTCAGTTTAAAACCGTTGGCAAAAATAGTATCGGGTGCTGCTGTCGGAGTGGAACCGCGCATTATGGGGATAGGACCTGTAGAGGCAAGCAGGCAGGCATTGCAACGCGCAGGTTTAACATTAAATGACATGGATATTATTGAGTTGAACGAAGCATTCGCTGCTCAATCCTTAGCCTGCACACGAGCCTTGAAATTAGCAGATAATGACCCGCGCATTAACCCGAATGGCGGTGCCATTGCTTTGGGACATCCTTTAGGTATGAGCGGTGCCCGTATTTTAAATTCAGCAGCCATTGAATTACATGAACAAAATAAAAAATATGCATTGGTGACGATGTGTATTGGAGTAGGACAAGGATATGCTGTAGTGATTGAGAAGGTTTAATCCTACGCTAAAGCTTCGGATTACGCGGTAGATCCTAGGCTAAAGCTTCGGATTACAAAGTATTTTGAGTGGAGTTGCGAAAACGTATACGCATAAACAGCATTATGAATCATTCACTTTTACAATAAAAGGAAAAATGTTAAACAATGATCTACGAATTTAACGGATATAAACCAGTGATTCATGAGAGCGCCTATATTCATCCGCAGGCAGCTGTTACAGGGAATGTCATTATTGGCAAAAATGTATACGTTGGTCCGGGAGCTGCTATTCGTGGCGACTGGGGGCAAATCATCATTGAGGATGGGTGCAATGTTCAGGAGAATTGTACTATACATATGTTTCCAGGTACGACTGTTATTTTAAAAGAAGCAGCACATATTGGCCATGGTGCCATCATACATGGAGCGGTGATCGGTAAAAATGTATTGGTTGGTATGAATGCAGTGGTAATGGATAATGTAGTGATCGGTGATAACTGTATTGTTGGGGCATTGTGCTTTGTGCCGGC
>CAZMRM010000311.1:4002-4961 GCA_964568515.1 uncultured Chitinophaga sp.
CCCAGAAAAGTGGTGGTTGGAAATCCTGCTAAAGTGGTGAAAGAAGTAAGCGATGAAATGATCCATTGGAAAACAAAAGGAACAAAATTATACCAGCAATTACCGGATGATTGCAGGACAGGTTTAAAGCCTTGTGAACCTTTACGTGAAATAGAGCCCAACCGACCCCGACAACAGGACCTCTACAAGACCTGGAATCAGACAAAATCGTAAGATCTACAACTACATTTTAACTTATTTTTCAATGGATTTATATTTACACTTTATACTCGTTAACTCAGAATTCAATGTCGGACTTGCAGAAGATCTTTATAACGGACAGGAAACCGAAGATAACATCAAATACCTGTGGGAAGATGAATTTAAAGTTTCTGAGCCTGTAAAAGAATTCAAAATAAAGAATAATACAACGTATACACTTGGTGGGTATTATCCCAACAACGATCCCTTTAGCTTTGAAATAAACGACATGACCCTCGTGAATTGCACTACGGAAAAGAATGTCTTTATACAATTTGCCGTATCCAAAAAACTGATTAAAAAAACGGAAAAAATAATGGATGAGCAACAAAAGGAAACACATCTTTATTTTTATTTAAGAGATACCCTTCCACTGGAAAACCCAATGAACGGAGTTTATATATTAAAAAGTGATTTTCCGAAAGAATTAAAAAAATCCAAACAAGAAGAATAGCAAGAATCTATTCTTTAGATGATGAATACCCTTCTTGATCTACGCTTTAGACAGTATTGTCTACTATTTAAGTAGATAATTAAAAAAGACGTATATTTGTATAAAACCAACAGAAAATGGATGAGAATGCCAACGTAGGGGAAAGTTGCCCTGTATCGGGAATAAAAGTAAATGAGTCAGAAGTTCGGATGATTGCTTTACTGGTTGCCATTACAGCATCATTAGCTGCCTATTTTCAATTGTCCTGGCTTTGGTTTTTGTTAGC
>CAZMRM010000312.1:0-4954 GCA_964568515.1 uncultured Chitinophaga sp.
TCAAAAAATATGGAAAGGCTGGAAATCGGTTTATGAACGAATGGTAATGTATGCAGTTCAATAAAGTAATGAATAACCATTTAGATGATCATTTATAAAGATAGCAGTGAAATAAATAAAGAAAAATGGGATGCAGCAATTCATTCGAGTTTGGATCCTGCCATATATGCTTATTCATGGTATCTCGATACAGTATGTGTAAAATGGGGAGCTTTAATACAAGATGACTATGCAGCTGTTTTTCCATTGGCGTTCAATAAAAAATATGGCATTTCTTATATTTATCAGCCCAACTTTACCAGATATTTTGGTGTTTTTTCAAAGCAAGTTTGTTCCAAAGAATTGATCGATCAATTTTTAAATGCAATTCCTATTGCTTTTAAATATGTTAATCTGAACTTGAATTTTACTGCAATTTCGCATTTTAAGGATTATTCTTCAGAAAAGAAAATCTATCAAATGCTGTTATTGAATTCGGATTATGGTATAATCAGTAAGCAGTATTCCGATAACACCAAAAGAAACATAAAAAAAGCAAGGAAGGCGAATCTGAAAATCAGTGAAACAGTTTCTCCTTATCAAATAGTAAAACTGTTTAGAGATACAAAAGGGGAGCAATTGCATACTCTGACAGAAGCAGACTATATGCGGTTAAAGAATCTGATGGAAAATGCTTTTAAGGGAAACAATGGTAAAATGGTTGCTGTTTATAAGGAAGATCAATTATACGCTGCTGCTTTCTTTTTGTACAGTGACAAGCGCTTTGTGTTTTTAAAAAGTGGCGTAACAGAGGAAGGAAGAACTTCCGGGGCGATGCACTTTTTAATGGATCATTTTATTAGAATGCATTCGAATAAAGCGGATATTCTGGATTTTGGAGGATCTTCTGTAGAATCAGTTGCACGATTTTATAGAAGCTTTGGAGCTTCAGATTGTGTATATTTACAGTTGGAAAAGAAACGTTTTTTTAAATTATTGAAAATAATGAAATGGATTAAATCATTCAAACGCTAAATTTATGATTGTAAACATTTTAGGAAATAAAGATTCGATCGTTAATCAGTTTATTGCTGAAATAAGGGATATCGATATTCAAAAAGACAGTATGCGTTTTAGAAAAAATGTAGAACGTGTAGGAGAAATAATGGCATATGAGATAAGTAAGACTCTTGAATATGAACAGCAAGATATTACCACTTCACTTGGGATAGCTAAAGTTTCCAAACTGAAGGAACAACCGGTTGTTGGGAGCATCTTAAGAGCAGGCTTACCTCTACATAACGGAGTATTGAATTTTTTTGATAATGCAGAAAATGCTTTTATTTCAGCATTCAGAAAGCATCATAAAGATGGAAGTCTTGATATACAGATCGATTATTTGTCCAGCCCCGAATTGAATAATAAAACGTTGATTTTATGCGATCCTATGTTGGCAACTGGTACTTCCATGGTGCTAACATATAAAAAAATGATGAATAGAGGAACGCCCCGTCATACGCATATTATAGCAATTATTGCAAGTAGTGAAGGTTTAACATATGCCAAAAAGCATTTACCTGAAAATGTGACACTTTGGTTGGCGGCACTTGATGATGAGTTAACAGCTCAGGCGTATATTGTTCCTGGATTAGGTGACGCCGGTGATTTGGCGTTTGGAAATAAAGTATAAAATTAATTCATTTTTATGTATACAGAATCCTGGTGGGAAATAGCTTCCGTATTTTTACTAAGTACAGCTAAATTTGTTTTTGGTGGGGTCCCATTGGCCTTAGTTTATGGATTCTCATTTTTTAAAGCGGTGGCTGTTACTTCATTGGGTGGATTTACAGGGGTTTTATTTTTTGTAATGTTAAGTGAATTCATTCTTAAAAAAATCAGAGATGCAAAACAAAAAAAGGATTTATCAAAACCACAAACAAATAAAAAAATTTTTTCAAGAAAGAAGCGTTTAATTATTCATGTTAAAAGAAGATTTGGGTTGATAGGTATTGCGTTTTTAACTCCATTATTATTCTCCATACCTTTAGGGTGTTTTTTAGCTATGCGATATTTTAAGAACAGGCACCAGGTTATTATCTATATGTTTGTTTCTATCTTATTCTGGTCTGTATCTATTTCTTCTTTCAAACTGTTATTTTAGCAATAAATATTCACAGATTTGTTTATTAAAATAAAAAATCCCTTATTGGATAATAAGGGATTTTTTAATTGTTTATTTTTTTGTGTCGCTTTGTGTTGCTTTGGTTTCTCCTGTTTTCTTTTTGCAACAAGCTTTGTCTTTTTCTGATGAGCATTTTGCATCTTTTTTACAACAAGTTTTTTCTTTTGTTTTCTTTTTATCGTCTTTTTTATCATCACCATTGATTACAAGAGCACTAGATGCATTTGATAATGTTGAAATAGTAGAAGCCGATGCTGCACCCAGTATACCGGTAAATGCCAGCAGTAAAAATATTTTTTTCATTCCTTATAAATTTAAGTGATTATGTTTAGGAGTTAACGTATTAAAGTTAACGAATGTTTTGGCGATTATCAACTTAAATTGTTAATATTTGTTAAGTCTGCGGTTTAGTTGAACATAGCAATTACTGTTTGACGCCCTTTTACCGTTTGTTCAAGTTTTACTTTGATTTTAGCTGTTAAGGGTAAAAGTAAATCTACGCGGGATCCAAATTTTATAAACCCGAATTCCTCACCTTGTTGTGCCAGATCGCCCTCTTTAGCATTATTCACAATACGCCTTGCCAAGGCTCCTGCAATTTGTCGAAATAGAACAGATTCTCCGTTTTTATGTTCTACCACAATTGTTGTACGTTCATTGTCAGTAGAGGATTTAGGATGCCAGGCAACGAGAAATAGTCCTGGATGATATTTGGAGTATTTTACAATTCCGCTTAAAGGATATCGGTTAACGTGTACATTCACAGGCGACATAAAAATGGATACCTGAATGCGTTTATCTTTAAAATATTCTGCTTCTATGACTTCTTCAATAACAACCACTTTACCATCTGCCGGAGCAATAATATGATTGTCGTTTAAGATAATGTTCCTGTTTGGACTTCTGAAAAATTGCAGGATTGTTATTAATAAAAAGGCAGACAATATGTACCCCACGCATAAGATAATTGGTGTACAGGGTGCAAAATAATGTGTAAGAAAATTAATAACAGCAATCACAATAATCGTAATGATTAATGAGGGCACTCCTTCTTTATGAAATTTCATGGTGTTAGAAAGCTAAGTTATTATTGTAATTCATTAATTCTTACTTTTCTTTTGATTCAATTGTTGCTGGCGTTCTTTGGTCATTTGCTCCAGTCGTTGCTGGAATTTAGAAACTTTAACAGGTTTCTTTTTGTTTTCCTGAATTTTATTATGCAATACCTCATGATTAATCACAAATTTTTGCATGATCCACGTTTGTAAAAACGTAATCATATTGGCAAGGAAATAATACCAACTTAATCCGGCAGAATAGTTATTCAAGAAACCAAGGAAAATAATAGGCATGAGATACATCATCCATTTCATCCCTGGCATTTGATTGTTTGTACCCATTAATTGGCTGTTGCTCCAGGTATATAGTAAAGTAGATCCTGTCATCAGTAAAGCAAACAAACTTACGTGGTCGCCATACCAAAAAATATGAAACCCGAAATCATATACGGAGTCATAAGTAGATAAGTCATGTGCCCATAAAAAAGGTTGCTGGCGAAGTTCAATGGATGCCGGAAAAAAATTAAATAATGCAAACAATATTGGCATTTGAAGCAATACAGGTATACAACCAGCCATCGGATTCACGCCGGCCTGTTTATACAGCGCCATGGTTGCTTGCTGTTTCTTCATAGGGTCTGCATCCTTAAATTTCTCATTTAGCTCATCAATCTCTGGTTTAAGAACACGCATTTTTGCCGAAGACAAAACCGTACGGTAAGCAATGGGTAACAATAATAATTTAAGAATAATAGTCAGGATAAGAATAATAATTCCATAGTTTAAATGAAAACCATCCAAGAAGTTAAAAATAGGAATGACAAGAAATCTGTTCAGCCATCCAAAAATTTTCCATCCTAAATGTATTTGACGTTCAAGACCAAGATCATATTTCTTTAAAGTTTGATAATGATTTGGACCAAAGTACATTCTCATCGTATAGCCTTCTGTCTTTTGATGCGTGTATGGTAAAGTCAAAGCCGCCTGAAAATTTTTGATATATTCATGAGAACCCTGTTGGAATGAACTTTCTATCGTTGAATTTTGATTAAAAGGAACATTGTCATTTATGATGACCGCAGTAAAAAACTGCTGTTTGAAACCAACCCATTTAACAGGAGATTCCATAACAGCCTTTTCTTCACTCGTTTCACTTATGTTCTCTAAATCACCATTTGTATATTTGTAGTAAATGGTAGATGCGTGTTGTTGGGTTTCATGATTTTGTTCCTGAGAAGGCGTTTTCATTTGCCAGTTAAAAGTAAGCTCATTAGCATCCGGAGCGATCACATCCTGCATCCCAATCAGGTTAACACGATAATCTACCATGTAGTCATCTCCTTTCAAGGTATAAACATATTCTATGTATTTCGCTCCATTTCCGGCATAAAGGCGTAAAGAAATACTTTTGGATTCTTGTCCGCTAACCTTGAATCCGTTCCCATCCGGTACAAAATAGAAGGATTCGGTTGAGAATTGTTTACCCAATGCTTTAAAAGTAATATTCTGAGCAGAAGAATCGGCATCAAATAAAATCAGGGGTTGAGAATTAAAACGCTTATACTTTTTTAGTTCAATAGATGCAATGCGGCCTCCTTTGGGTAAAATGGTAGCTGTTATTAAATCATTTTCAATGATAATTGGTTGGTTCGAACCTGCTGATGCTTCAGCAAAAACACCAAATTCCTGATGCTTTTTGAAGTTCACTGCTGAATCAGTAAGTGCTAAGTCCGGG
>CAZMRM010000313.1:0-4942 GCA_964568515.1 uncultured Chitinophaga sp.
AGAAAAAGAGATAAATAGTATTGCTTGGTATAAAGTTCCCGATACTCACTTAAATAATTTTGTGTGATTTTTGATTTATTAAAAAAGGAGAGTATTTGTATTTTTATAGGACAATAATGAAAAATTTAAAATATGCAGCAGCTATTTAAAATGCTATTACCTTTTTAGTAAAAGACAACTTGCATTATATGTTTTTTTAGGGATATTATCTTATTATTTGGTTTTTCTCATAGAAAACAGAAAAAGAGGTGGGTAAACTTCTAAATAGAACCCTAAAAACAGCTAAAAGATAAAAATGCATTGCCGTTCACTAAGTAAATAAAGCCGTTAAACAGGTTTTTCTGTTTTTTATCGTACAAACTCATTAACTTTGTTTTCTATTGCCCGGAATAGTGGTTAAACAATTTGCTGCTACTGCAACAGGCTCTTAATTAGTTGAATTATTTATTTTTATTTTACAGTTCTATACAACTGCTTTATTTAACATCAAAAATGAAATCATGAAAAAGACAATTCTATTTTTTTTATTTGTTATTGCCACATGCGGTGTTCAGGCACAAGAATTAGTTTGGCGCAATAACCTGAATGAAGCATTAAAGATTTCGGAAGAAACGAAAAAGCCATTAATGCTTTTTTTCACCGGAAGTGACTGGTGTGGCTGGTGCATGCGTTTGCAAAGTGAAGTCTTTAAAAAAACGGAATTCGCAACCTGGGCAAATGATCATGTAGTGCTTGTAGAAGTTGATTTTCCAAGAAGAAAAGCATTGCCACCGGAGTTACAATCCCAGAATAATGAATTACAACAGTTTTTTGGGATCAGTGGTTATCCAACTGTTTGGTTTGTAAATGCTACGAAGAATAATGATAAAATTGCGTTCAATAAATTAGGAAGCACTGGTTATGTGGCAGGTGGACCAACAGTCTGGTTGAATACAGCAAATGAAATTTTGAAACAGAAATAAGAAATATTCTTCTGCCACCTAAAAGCCTTTCAATTGCTTGAAAGGCTTTTTTATTGGCCAGAGATATATCCTTATTGTATTTTTTAGTTTAAAACAGTCCGTAAATATACGTTCGCATGCTTTTAACTTGTCCTCTTCGTTTTCCCGGATTAAATGAAGGTCCTTGTTTTATAATATTCATCAAAGTGTCTTCGCAGTGACTTCCAATGATCAAAATGGGGTTCATGCTTTTGATGTTACCTGTTGAATCAATGAATAGCCGAATACTGACTATACCTTTGCTGGATGCCGGTGAAGAATTAACAAGTGAACTATCAATGTAAAATTTATACTTTTCCCAACCGGTAACAGGTTCCGGATATTCAACAGTACTTTTATAATGATATCTGACGTTGTCGGGAGACACACTTTCTCCTCTTATAAATTCACCATCTTTATAAATCTCTTTATAAAATGGCGATCCGTCTCGATAATATCCATACCAGATACCGTCTTTATAATAATTTTTATAAGTGCCTTCCTCAATGATATTTTCGTCTTCATTATAGTCCCTTACCGTTCCATTGCCATCGAATACCAGCTGGGTTCCGGTTGAATCAAAGGCTGCAATCATTTTAGGTCTGTTCCCGGAATCGTACAGAATTTCTGAACGAAGTGTCCTGGTTTTATAAAAATATTGCCATTTGCCCATTCTATCGCCATCCAGCATAAGACCCAGGGATTTGCATACACCATTCGGGTAATAGTAAAATGCGATTCCGTTTTGAACATTGTTGTGAAAATCTGCTTTCATTTGCAGTGTACCATCCGGATAATAGTCAAATGCCCATCCTTGTGTTCTTCCTAATTTATCACTTTTAAATTTTCTGGTATACATTTTCTCCTTCGTATTATTGGTAATATTCCAATCTTTATCAAACATTAATTCTTTATTTTCCAAACTGTCCTTATCCTTTGGCACAGGATAAAAGTTAAGCGTGTATTTGATTTTAGGAAGTTGTTCTATTTCAGAACGAATCTGTTCTACCGAGTCTAAAAAAATAAATGATCCGTAATCAATCATTTTCTTATAAAAGTTGATGCCTTCTTTTCGAAGTTCGATGTATCTGTTTAGTATAAGCCTGTCTTCTGCAGCGCTTGTATTTTTTGATTGTTGCAATGCACGCAGCTGTTTGTGGATATCAGACCATAAGATATAGGCTGCGTTCAGGTTGGCTTTGTAAAAGGGTTGAGTAAAGGAACCATTTTCCAAACGTAATGCTTCTGTTTCTGTACTAACCAGATCCACAAAAAAATGATAATATGCTACACGATCCCTTGAAAAGGATTGGTAGAGGATAAAGTAAAAAACAGAGAAAGTGGTAATAAGTCCGGTAAACAAATAATTTTTGATCACAGGATGACTAACATCGCGGGTACGCCCGGAGAGAGCAATGATAAACGAACAAATCAATCCGGCTATGGCACCTCCAAGGTGTGCCGCGTTGTCAATGTATGGTAAAGCAAAACCAACGATAAAATTTATAACAAGACTGAACAGGACAGATCTAAATGCTGCGTTTTGGATAAGTGGTTGTTTACTAGAGGATAATAGATGAATAAGATAAAAACCAAATAGTCCAAAGATAGCACCGGAGGCGCCAACAGATACTGTATACTCGTAACCTGTTAAACTGACGATGCTTCCGGCCACACCAAATAATAGATAATATCCCAGGAAACGAAAGTGCCCCAGCACAGGTTCTATCAGGCGGCCAATAACAAAGAGGGAATAGGAATTTACAAGAAGATGCAACAGATTACCGTGTAAAAAAATGGAAGTGAATAACCGCCACCAGCCTTTGTCAAGTGTCAGACCGCTGAAATTAGCACCCGTGTCAATCAGGCTGCTAACAGGTAGTGACCAACCGCCATTGTAAATGATCGCTGTGGCTATGTAAATAATACTGTTAATTAGAATAATGCAGGTGGTAGTCCAGGGAAAGCGGGCGATGCTAGCAGATGTTTTATCTGTATTATCTGGATAATGATGGGATTGAAAAGAAGACATATGCTAAGTGAAATACAAACTTAAGATGCTTCATTCAATAAAACAAAATAATTGCCTGGGATTATTATCTGGTTATTAATGTGTGAACAAAGGTATGACGGAGTTATATACTGACTCACAGATAATGGAACCGGAAATTATAGATAAAGATTTGAAAGAAAATATATAATTCACCAAAGTCTCATTAAATATTGCTATCTCTGTAGGCTGGTATTCTGATGCTGCTATCCTGTAGCTAGACGACAAATGCTACCACCTTGTAACAAATAAAAATAATGGGAAAAGAAAAATGTTATTGTTTAAGGGCCTGGCCAAATGATAAAGCCAATATCACCAGAGTTACCCGGTTAATTGATCAATGGAATTTCGAAAACGAGCTAAAAATGACTTACCGGATTTATAAAGATGAGCAGTCCGATTCTCTCGAAATAAAAGGAGCATCAGAAGATTCACTGAATTTTCTTCAAAATCATTATCTTTCCATTTATTCTAAAGAATTAGAATTAAGTAACTGCTTTTGTAAGTAATTGGCAAGAGCGTACTTTTTAAACCTGTTTTACACATCCATGCACCTATGAACCGATTGCTAATTACTTCCTTGCTACCTGCAGTTTTATTGCTGGCGGGTTGCAACAGCAGAAAAGAGTACATTATAAAGGAAAGAAATTTAATTCCGGAAGGAACTGCATTTGATAATCGTACCGGAACAATTTACATCGGCAGTACCTTTAAAAGAAAAATTATTCAGATCACAGCAGATGGAGAAATCACCGACTTTATTCCGGAACAACTGAATGGCATCGCCAGCATTGTAGGAATGGAGGTGGATGAAAACAGGGGCATCCTTTGGGCAAACACTGCTCATGCCAATGAAGTACTTCCCTTGAAAGATCCGCATCCCACAATGGATTGGATGACGGGTATCAGTTCATTTGATATCCGGCATAAAAAGCTGATCAGGCAGTATAACCTGTATGCAGAAAAATCATTTTTAAACGATTTAACCGTATTGCCCAATGGGGATGTACTGGCGACTGAATCAGTCAATAATAAAATTTATCGTCTCTCTGCACAAACCGATTCGCTGGAATTATTTCTGGCACCACAAGGATTTAATTTTCTGAATGGCATTACCTATTCCGATGTATTTAATTGCTTGTTTGTATCGGCTGTTGAGGGAGTTTTAAAGATTGATCTGAAAAGCAAACATTATCTTTTACTTAAAACGTCGGATGGAGTGGATGCAGGAAGCATTGATGGATTGACCTTATACGAGGATATGTTAATTGGTCATCAAAGTACAAAAGTGGTTGCTTTCTGTTTAAACAAGGATGGTACGGAAATTATTAAGGAAAAAATACTGGATAGTGGAAAAGAATTTGATTCTTCAACGACGGGGGAAGTTGGAGGCAGGGATTATTACTTTATTGTGAATTCACAGGTTCGAAGTGGTATTGATCCTGCTACCAAAACAATTAAACCGGTGGATAGTTTAAAGGATGTAATTATCAGGAGAATCAGACTTTAGCCTTCGTGCTATACTGAATAACTTAAAAACTGATTAATGGTATCTGGCGCAGTGTCTTGCTATGCCGGACTGGGATCGGGTCTTCAATCAATTGTTTTCTTCAATCAATTTATATCCATACCCCCTGATATTGATGATGGAAATAGTTGGATCATGAACCAGGTATTTTCTCAGTTTCGCAATAAAAACATCCATACTTCGTGCATTAAAAAAATTGTGGTCACCCCATAGCTGGATCAATACCTTTTTTCTGTCCAGGATCATGTTCTTATGAATAACGAGTTCTTTTAATAAATCGGATTCCCTGCTGGTGAGGTTGTATTTTACATCTTCGCAAGCGAGTATTTGCGTAGACGGAAAAAATTTATATTTACCGATACTGAGCACTTGCTGGGTTTCTTC
>CAZMRM010000314.1:0-2786 GCA_964568515.1 uncultured Chitinophaga sp.
CCATTCGAATCAAAACCATAAAACACACTCATATCATTCCTTGGTGCTGCGTTTTTCATCTCTATCTGCGTGAAGCAAGGGTTTGGTCTTAATACCAGCTCTGTTCCATTTTTAAAAGCTCTTACTCTTATTTCGCCATCGGTTCTTAAAATATTACCACCGGCAACTGTTGGCATTTGGTAATAAATCATATCCTTTGCTTTGTAAAGTTCTACCAATTTAATGGTATATGGGAAATAAACACTATCACCATTGGGGAACATCAGACATTGTTTTGCCTGCCAGATTTTTGTGCCTTCTTTGCCTGTTAATGTACCGGAACTGCTTGAATCAATTGTAAATTCTTGTTCTTCCGGTTTTTTGCTATCCAGATAAGAATCTGCAGAATCATAGGTGTTCAATTGATTTTGTTGTATCCTGTCTTTTTTACATCCAATATAAACCAAAGAGAACGTAAAAATTAAGGAAATTGAGACCAGAGAAATAGTGTTTACCTTCTTCATTTGTCAGGGATTTTTTGTGAGTTTATACTGTTTATTTTTACGTAGACAATTTTTATGCTCAATAAGCTGCACAGCGATCTGCTTTTGATCCTGAATTACACCCAAAAATATACAGAAGACCCAATCTTAAATGGGTTTCTTTGAAATTAAAATTATATCGGTATTCCAGAAAAGGACGTAAACATTTATTGGTTGATATCCCTATTCCTGCTTCTCCATTCCAGTTATTCGGCTTGGCGCCCTCCATCGGTGAACGTTGATAACTTATCCAGTTATTATAAGCACCATGAGCCAGTGCATATATATTGAACCGTTCTCTCATAATGACTTTATACTCCAGAGAGAGTCCTAAGTAATATTCTTCTACTTTATTAAAAGAAAAATAATAAGATGCCTGTGGAACAAAACTCAATCTGTTATTTGGAAAAATGTTTACGCGGGCACCGGCACCAAAACTTTCTGTTTGGAAGTTATACATGACATCCCCACCTACACCCACATTTTGAGCATTAACTTTAAAGGAAATAGAACCAAGAACCAGTACGGCAAAAATCAGCTTTTTAAAATTCATCATTCCTCAAAAATATGAAAAATCCATGTTATTGTTGATCCCCTAACGGAAAAATTTCCAACATAGTATATTTAACAACCTTTTAAGGACTTACATTTTTTTCAAGAATTTCAAAAATTTTAACCATTGCTAAAGTATCCATTTGGCAATACGCGAGGAGTTGTTCCCTGATTTCTATTATTTTTATCAGATCCGTTTCTGTTTGTAGTTGTTCAAAAGCAGTCATTGCAACACTTCCACTGGATATGGTCAGGTTAGAATAATTTAAATCAGGTACCAAAGCAGGAAGGATATTTTTAATTGAAACAGAGTTTTTCATAGCAGGATGATAGTAATATCGTTCCTGAAAGGGTTGTACAAGATCCACTATTCTGGCTAACCGTAAATCAAGCTCTTTGCTGTATTCAGGAAAATCCTTTTTTAAACCGTTTAAAATATTACGCTCCATGAGCGCATCATAAACCAGAAGTGTTCCTGGCGCTTCTGTATGTTTCAGGAAATTTTCCAGAAAAATTTTACGTGGATCCATCCCCTGCTCCGCTAAAAATTCGAAATGCTCAAGTGGAGCATCTTTACTCTTTTTTAAGTGGATGGAATACTGAAAAGGAATGTGCTGGTAAGGTTTGGTCCTGTCATAAATAGGAATAGCCGGCATAAAACTTTCAAAATCCATAAAATAAAGAGGATAATGAATGGTAGTTAAAAAGGATGCGATACCCCGATAATTGATAATCGTCTTTTTAGATTTAAATGCTTGAATATGGATATTCGCATTTTTGTCTAATGCATTCTTCTCCGGAATTTCATTTATGGTACCATGCCCCAGATCATACAGATTAAATTGTTCTGCTTTGGGAATTCCTGCTATTTCAAATACAGAATCGGAAGGAATATTTTTCCAGCAACAGCCCATAAAATCGCAATTATAAGGCAGGAAGCAATGCTCTCCTATTTTAACCTGGGGCATGCTGTTGCTTTGAATCATTTCTTTGCATGCTTTAATATTATCTCCAACCAATTGTTGATTTTTCAATACAGACTCCTTTATGGATTTGATTGAAAACAGTTGTTGAATATCGAGATCCCCATTTCTTACATACTGATTATTGATAATCATCATGGAAAAATCCTCCAGTTTCAACCCTGAATTAGTTATAACCCAATATTGCAATGCCGCATCCAAGACATAAGTCTGGGAAATTTTTGTAGAACTTTTTACTTCATAAGCATACCATCCCCCATTTTTTTTTACCAGTATGTCCAGAATGGCAAGCACACCTTCCCACTGAAAAGCGGCTTCATAAATTATTTCAATCCCCTTTTCCAATAGCTCTTTTGTTCGGGCTACTGCTGAAGGGAAGTCTGATTTACGCACGGGTGAAGCATCTACCCCACCCGGAAAAAATTTTTGTGCGATCAACCCTACTTTATTTCCTCTGTTAAAAATTGCTTTCTGCTCCGTTGTCGGCTGATCACGTAATTGAATAAAGTTTTTATATAAGTACAGTGATTTTAAGCATTGCAATCCCCTCAAAAATGTAGATTTACTTAACACATGTTTTTCCAAAATTATTTCTTTCTATAAATTTGATGTTTCTTTGTATAAATTTGGTGCGATTATAGATTGCTAACTATTTGTTTTAAAGCATAATCCTTTTCTTTAATCAATATTTTTTTAAATTCGTTAAATTTTAAAACACTTCCAATTTAAC
>CAZMRM010000314.1:2796-4934 GCA_964568515.1 uncultured Chitinophaga sp.
AATTTAACAGTAAAAATTAATTTTATGAACGAAACTATAAAAATAAAAATATTCTTGATCGATGATGATCAAATGTATTTAAAAGCATTAGAGAATGAATTCAAAAAAAATGAAAATTTTGAAGTCTCCTGCTTTGACAATGGTGAAGATTGTTTAAAGAATATTTACCAAAATCCCGACATTGTAGTGCTGGATTATTTCCTCAATGGAGAAAAAAAAGAATCTGTTAATGGATTCAATATCCTTGTTAAAATTAAGGAAATAAATCCGGACATACAGGTGATTATTTTATCTTCTCACGAAAATGTAGACATCGCCGTGAATTGTATAAAATACGATGCATTTAATTTTATTGTAAAAAATGAAACTGCTTTTGTACGACTTAAACATACCATTAAGCAGATATTCCGTGTCCACTCCAAAGTAAAAGAATTAGTAGTCTGGGATTGGTGACCCTATTCCAACAAAAAAACAGACCTTATCAAGGTCTGTTTTTATTTGTACAATTGCTGAATAACCTCCTTTTCCTTCTGGCAGAAAAACTTTGTTAAAGCTAAAGTGAAGATGAAGTAGGTTCCATACCGGTGGTTTAACTATGCTGCAACAACACCATAGTTTATTGCTTTTTTGTATGCTGAACTCCTTACGTTACTCTAAATCTTTTCATGTATTGACCTCATAACATCATCGAGAAGGCCGATTCTATGGAATTATAATTATATTTGCTCTGAGCTTTGATATTTTATAAAGTAAACGGGATTGGTATTCATGCGTTATTTTTGTCTTTTTATTTTACTTTTCATATTCCGGACAAATTTCTTATTTGCTCAACTGGAAGCGGATGCAGGCCCGGATCAAACCATTTGCCCTTCTCAGACTGTTCAGATAGGCTCTTCTACCGGGGCAACAGGCGGCAAACCTCCATATACTTATTCATGGACGCCAGCTACCGGTTTAAGCAATACAAGTGCTGCATCTCCTCAGGCTAGCCCTACCAGCACAACTACTTATACATTAATTGTTACAGATAATGAAGCGGCTGTTGATACAGACTATGTAACGGTTACCATGCATCCGATTAACGAGGTAAGCGCCGGAAATGATACCACCTTATGTGGCAGTTTGACGACAACGATCGGAGGCCCCAAAAACTTTGATAACAGCGGAATCACTTATAGCTGGGCTCCCAGTTCGGGCTTAAATAATCCTGATTCTCCTTACCCAGTCGCCCAAATTAGCACCACTATTACTTATACATTAACCGCTACGGTCAGCGGCTGCCCCGCAAAAACGGATGAAGTTACATTTATTGTATCCTCAGGCCCCGTAATTGATGCAGGACCAAATGTGACAATTAAAGAAGGTGAAGTTGTAACACTTCATGCAACAGGCGGAACTACATACGTTTGGGAACCTCAGGATTCCGTAAAATATCCCTTTACTTCCGATCCGGATGTGTCTCCTTCAGATACCACCGTATTTTATGTATTTGGCTATGACCCTACCAACGTTTGTAATGGGAAGGACTCCGTCATCGTATTTGTAGAAAAAAGCAATGATATTATCATATACAACACCTTTACACCAAACGGAGATGGCAGTAACGATGTATGGCACATTGCCAACATTCAAAAATATCCGGATTCAAAACTGGAAGTTTATAGCAGAAATGGCAGGATCGTTTACAAAACAACAGGGTATTTGAATACATGGACCGGAAAATCATCCGGTGAAGAACTTCCGGAGGGCACTTATTTTTATATATTGGATTTAGGGAATGGAAAAAATACCTATCATGGAACTGTTACGATTATAAGATAGCACATGAAAATAAACTACCTTTTTTTTGTTTTCTTTATCATGAGTTGTTTTTCTGCTCAAAGTCAACAATTACCATTTTATACACAACACAACAGCAATAGCTTTATGCTTAATCCTGGCAGCACCGGAGTAAAAAGGTTAATAGATGCCAGGCTCAATTATCGTCAGCAGTGGGCAGGGTTTGATGGTGCGCCACGAACTGTCAGCCTTGGCATTAACAGCAGACTGGCCAAAGGAAAAATGGGAGCCGGTTTTTCGCTCTTTAAAGATGAAATCGGTCCCTTAAAAAAACTAAGTTTTGGTGGAAGCTATGCGTT
>CAZMRM010000315.1:0-1574 GCA_964568515.1 uncultured Chitinophaga sp.
AGTAACACAAGGCCCGGCAGATATTGATTTAAAATCTTTTATAACCACTTATGATGATGAAAACATTTATATACATCTTTAATAAAGTAACATTGCTTTGTATTTTTGCCGCCTGTCATCTTACCGGAATTCAGGGCTGGTCACAAACAGATTCCAGTAAAATTATACGCAATCCGACAGATACTTCCGGAAGGAAAATGAACCTGGATGCGGTGTACAATCGTCCATTCATGCAATACGGTAAAATACCTGTTGCAATAGGAGGATATGTTGAGGCCAATACCAATTATGAAGTAACAGACGGTGTATCAGAAGGATTTTCCTTTCAAATGCGAAGAATGACGATTTTTCTATCTTCTTCCATCCATCAAAAAATTAAATTTTTATCAGAAATTGAATTTGAAGATGGAACAAAAGAAATCAATATTGAATTCGCAGCTTTGGATATTCAGGTGCATCCATTCTTCAATTTCAGAGGTGGGATCATTATGAATCCCATAGGTGCCTTTAATCAGAATCATGATGGACCTCGTTGGGAATTTGTGGATAGGCCTATATCCGCGACGCAACTCTTACCTGCTACTTTTAGCAACGTTGGCTTTGGTTTTTATGGTAAAACCTATAAACCAAATTTTGTTCTGGCTTATGAGATATATCTGACAAACGGGTTCAATGATCACCTTATTTCCAATAGTGAAAATAAAACCTTTTTACCGGCCATCAAGAATGATCCGGACCGCTTTGAAGAAAGTTTTAATGGTGAACCATTGATCACGGCAAAAACATCCTTCAGATACAGAAAGATCGGAGAGATCGGGCTTTCCTACATGGGCGGTGTATACAATAAATTTATGGATGAAGGTTTAAAGCTGGATAAAAAACGTAGGACAGATGTATTGGCAATTGATTTCAATACTGCCCTCCCGGGAATTAACACCGTTATTACAACAGAATTTGCCTGGATATTTGTAGATATTCCTTCATTTTATACGCAACAATATGGCAGAAAGCAATATGGAGGATTCATTGATCTTATACAACCCATCATCCGGAAAAAAATGCTGGGTTTTGAAAAGGCAAGTTTAAATGCGGGCTTACGATTGGAGTACGTAGACTGGAACGTTGGGAAATTTCAGGAAACCAATGGAATTATTGGTGACCATATTTTTGCAATTGTACCGGCAATCAGTTTTAGGACATCTTCTCAGACAGTGTTGCGGTTAAATTATGGTTATCAATGGAAAACGGATATCTTGGGAAATCCTCCTTCACACAGAGGTATTATGCAGTTTGGTATCAGTAGTTATTTTTAATTTTTCTTCTGAATTTTACAAAAAAATAATGTAATGCATTCTTATTAGAAATAGAATGATTTACATTTACGATGTTTAAAAAAACGATTTTTTGAAATTTTCCGGGGTGGAAAATAAGGAGAGAAAGAAGGATACTACTTCATGTTTAAATCATAGTCGCTGTTATAGCTTTCATATTCTTCGTCAAACTCGTAATAATAACCTCCATCATTTTCTACTTGTAAAAAGCAAGGGAATGATGTAAAGAATGAAGTAAGGAGA
>CAZMRM010000315.1:1584-4850 GCA_964568515.1 uncultured Chitinophaga sp.
ATTGTAATGATCGGACGATCCGTTTAAGCTTACATTGCTAATTGTTTCGGCAGGATACTGCATTTTTTGATCTTTCTGTTTCATAATTTTAGTTTTAAGTTTATACAAAAATCGTCATGTGAATTCAATTTAAATGCCATTTATTATTAAATCTTCGTTAAATCTTAATAAAAACAGGCCTATCTGAAGATGTATATTGTTTAAAATAGTCTATGGAAAAAATTAAAAATGTAGAAAAAATACCCGGTCTTAAAAAAGTAAAATTATTTTCACATTTTAATGGGATAATTCTTTTAAATGTATTTAATTAGCTATTCCATTCCCCTGATTTAAAATTACATTTCGCTTAACCCAATTACAATAGATTGCATTTTATAATTAAGTAATGCATTGCTTGATTGGCTTTCTTAAACTTAAGAGTAGATGAATTGTTTTATTTGATATACTACAATATGTTAGCGCCATCCGATAATGTTCATAAAGCTCTGCAAAAATGGAAAGGGGCGTATGTAAACCATGATGTGGTATACATGCCTCCAGGCTGGAAAGACTTGTTTCCGGTACCTTATACATTTGTATATGTGAATGAAGAGCTCACTTCGGGTGATTATGTTTCTTTCTTTAGAGTTGCAACTGCAAATAACCTGGTTAATCCAAGATTATTTAGTCCCCGGACTTTATATTATGCCTCTTGTTTTCATCCATCATTTTATAGAGCCGTTCAAAAAGGAAAATCAGGGAATGAAAAGGAACTGAAATCCTACATCGGTCAGATGAAAATGTTGAAAATGAATAGAGAGGTATCGGAAGAACTTCAGCTTGGGTCTGTAAAATATTGGTTACAAACGGTTATTTTTTTGGCCGGGGTCACTTTGAGCGCCGCCATTATACAGAACAGATGGTCTGTTGGTACATTAGAGAGTAAACTGTCACGTTTATGGCAGTTAGCACAATACAAAGAGGTACAGGGATTAGAAATACTAAAAGAATTGAATATAGAAACATTTGTTTTGAAGTCAGCAGGAAGGCTTCACACAGAGCCTCTTGGTGTATTAAAAGATCTTAAACTATTCTATTCACAGGTACTCAAGCATATGATAGCAGATGTTCCTTCCGATAAACGCGAATTAAAAAAGTCAAGATTAAGTACATCTCAAAAGGAACGTTTTGGATTTATAAAGAATCTGGAAAATTTACTTGGTAAAAACATGCAATGTGTTATTGTTTACGGATCAGCTACTAATAGCGACCATTTTGCCGATTATGATTTAATTATTGTTGTGAAAAAGCTGGACGAAGCACTGGAAAAACTTGCAGGCAAATCACCTGTTTACAACGGTCTGGAATTAAACATAAGCTTATTTGACGAAGCAGATTTTAATTACTATCAATTGGCGTCGGGTGATAATCTTGCAAATCATGCTTTGTGTTTATACGGGTCGATAATGGTACCACATAAACCGTCCTCTGATCTCGTGGCCAGAAATTTCAGTTTTGGATTTGTGAGGTTTCGTCAATTATTAGGAATGGCAGCTCATTATGGAAATATAACGAGTGCAACGGATGATAAATTAAATCTGTTAAACTATTTTATAAAAATTCCCATGAATGTATTTAAAGGAATACAGGGATGTTATGGAAGTATAGGTACCAATGAAGAGGTGAAAGAATGGTCAAAAACAACTTTAGGATTTGATGTAACCGCAGAACAGGAAAAAGCAAAGCAGGGTTTTTCGATGGATTCAATTGCTACCGCAGCCTGGGCGACACAGGAAGTAATGAATTGGTTTGATAAACAACATACGATTTTTTATAAAGAATATACTTCGACACAAGTGATTAATTCTAACCAAAAAATAAGTTTATGAACAAAGAACTTCCAATGTTTAAGGTATCCCTATTTTCAATTGATGGAATCAGTCATCTGATGGATCCACTTTGTAAACGGTTGAATGAATTGAGTATTAAAGCAACGGTTGCATCCCCTTCCACCGAAGATGATTCAATTAAAATTGATTTTAAGAAATTCACAGGGAATCGACCCGGTTTTGTTTTTGAATTGGTAGAACATGTTATACAGCAATTACCCTTTGATTTTGAACAATTACCGCTATTAGTGGAAGGCGAGAGCAAAATTATCCGACAGCTCAATTCAAAAATAGTGGTTGAACAATTTAAACCAACTGTTTATTCCTTTACTCATAACAGGTATGGTGAAGCAGAGGGAACAGCTGAACAAAGAGTGTTGTTCTCGGCCGAACTTTTTCGAAGTATGAATCGCTATAGTTTTACGCATCAAAAAAAATTAAGAAATGCTTTCCTGGCAGTAGTTACTACTTCCAACGGTCCTTTATTAGTGCAGGAAAAAGTTGAAACATGCAACTTAGAAGTACGGGTAAAAAGATATCACATTGGTTCGCCGCTCCATCGTTATAAATACACCGAAAAATATGATACGGTTCAGCTGAATGAAACACCATTAACAAAGTGGACACGGTTTGATGTGCCTTTGGTTTGTTTTGACTGGCGTTTGCCACTAATGGATGAACAAGGTAACCGGCTTGCTGATGAACCTATTTCCGATGATTATGCCGGGATTTGGATGCGGGATGTGGTAGAAGCCAAAAACCTGGCAAGGGATACATTTAGCTGGATGGAAAGCCTGTTCAGAGATGCAGGACTATTATTGGTGGACATCTGTTTCTTTATTGATAAAACAGGACATGTACTTTATGGTGAAATAAGTCCTGATTGTATGCGTGTAAGAGAAGGTCTGGGAGATCCAAGAGAAAGTGAGAGTCTGGATAAGGATTTATGGAGACAAGGAGAAAAAGAAAAATTAATTGCAAAGCGTTACCAGAAATTATTTCATATACTATTTAATAATCCAAACCATAAAACTCAAAATCATGGAAAATCTGACAATCAAAAACAAACAATTGAAAATGTCACCTGGTGGACTGATAACATTAACAGTAGCAGCCAGGAAGGCATTGGGAATGAAAGTGAATCAACCAGAAAAAGTAGCAGTGAGTGTTTCTAACAATGCTATTTTAATCAGTAAAAGCAGAAAAGCAGAAGAAAATGCGTATCGTGTTTCAAAAAAAGGACAACTTGTTCTTGCTGGTGAAGCAAAAGAACTTTTACTAAGAAGCAAGGCAAGACATTACTGGTTAAAACTTGATGATGCAAAGAATCAGGCTACTTTATTGCCATTTTAAAAAGTGCATAATACTGTAAGGACGCAACTGCCTGTTGACAGTGTT
>CAZMRM010000316.1:0-776 GCA_964568515.1 uncultured Chitinophaga sp.
TATTTACTACTACAGGAAACAGTTTAGGATAGGTTGTTCTTCTGAATTCCGACCAGGCTTCTTGTCCTTCGGGGAACATGGCGATCCATTTTTGTGTGATAATTCTTTCCAGTTTGGTATCAAATGCGGCACCATCGTCCCACTTAACCGTAAGGTTGGTTGGTCGGCCAACACTATAGGAAGGATCAACCGGATCCACATAATCATCAGGAACAGAAATATTATCAGCCAGATAGGTTGCAACACCACCCACTCCATATTGATCAAATGATTTGGAAACACCTTGCTCATAAAAAGTTTGTGCCGTTCCACCTACATTCCATCCACGGATGGATGCTTCCGCTCTCAGGAAGTAGCTTTCTGCCGCTGTCATCAGCAACACCCTGTCGGATGGATTAAAGTTAAGTAAGGAAAATCCTTTGTAATCTTTATTCAATACATCAATCCCATTTCTGATCCCTTTGATCTTTCCTTTAACGGCAGCAGGTGCAGTAGCAGGTAATGCATATTTCGCTGCACGTGGATCATGATATCCGTTTAAGTAGGATTCCATATCAGCATTTAAAAGAATGTCGTTCCAGGTTCTGCTGATTGTACTTAGATAATGTTCACCGCAATCGCCGGCTAATAATGTAAATGGAGTGGATTCCAATACACCGTATTTATGATTTACCGCTGCTTCGCCTTCTGATTTTGCCAGGTTGGCATCGGCAGCAGAAATGCGTATTGCCAAACGTAAACGCAAGGTATTGGCCAATTGAACCCAGAGTTTGAAA
>CAZMRM010000316.1:786-2173 GCA_964568515.1 uncultured Chitinophaga sp.
ATGGTTGGATCCGTATCCTCAGCAGTCGTCAGAATGTCTACCGCCGTTTTTAGTTCCGAAAAGAATGTTTTATAAAGTGTTTCCTGGCTGTCGAACGCAGGATTGGTGCTTGTTCCCAGTTGTGTATAAGGAACAGGGCCGAAAATATCCGTTAAACGGTGTGCAGCCATTACTTTTATAATCAGTGATAAAGCATACAATTCTTTTTCTTTTTCAAAGGTTTCCCTTTTTACATCCAGCCAGGGATTCAGCACATAGTCATAAGGGGTGTTGGCAGCAAAGTTGTTCCAGCCATCCATCATAAAGTAGGTGCTGTTGTTTGTACCATTGTTAAAAGCAGTACCGGAAGCCATGTATCCTGAAAAGATATCAGCATTCAGGTTCTGCTGAACCTGTTGCCACCATTGCGGACAAGCTTTAACGATACTTTGCATCATACCTGTTAAATAACTACCCGGTACATAAGCGCCATAAGGCAATTTTTTCTGATCCTTGTTCAGATCATCATTCATTTTTTTACAGGATGAAGCCGGAATGATCAGCAATGATGCAAACATCACCGCGATCTTAATATTGTTTATTTTAGTATATCGTTTCATTGTGTAGGAGCTTTTGATAATTAAAATCTAAGGTTTAAGTTGAATCCGATCGAACGGGTCGTTGGTAAATTGAACGCGTGTAATCCCTGAAGACCATTTCCTGCAGAGATGGAAGCATCGGGGTCAAATGGTGCCTTATTCATAATGAAGAACACATTTCTTCCGATCAGGGAAAGTGTAAGACTTCCGACACGTTTAATTTTCGGGAACGTATAGCCAAGTGACATTTCACGCATACGAATGTTCGTAGCATCGTAAATGTATTGTTCAGCTATCGGATTGGCACCACCCGAAGAAGTATAAAATGTTTTGGGATCAAACGTAGTACCTTTTACAGTTACGTATCCTGCATCACGTGCATCAGCTGTACGTTGTGACAGCCCTTTCTGATCAAGCAATGCATCTGTAACAGAAGCTACTTCACCGCCAAAACGGCAATCGATCAGGAACTTGAAAGAGATCATTTTATAAGTAAATGTGTTGGACCATCCCAATAACAACTTAGGGTTCACATTTCCAAGGTAATGATCCTGTCCATCAGCAATGACCGGTTTCCCGTCTGCATCCGTAACGATTTTTCCACCTTCATCTTTTTTAAATATGGCACCATACATATCACCGTAAGCACCATCTTTTTTAACCACTAACTGATAAATTTTGGTTTGTGAAAGGGAGCTGATCACGACCTGATCGCCTTCCAGTTTATCGCTTAATGATTCTACCTTGTTAATATTTTGAGACATGTTTACATTGGTTTCCCAGCTAAAGTCTTTTACTACACCGGTTCT
>CAZMRM010000316.1:2183-4850 GCA_964568515.1 uncultured Chitinophaga sp.
CATTCACAAAATACATTTGTGTTCCTGATCCCGGAGGTGCAACAATGGTAAACAACTGATCTTTTGTTAAACTGTTATAATAAGTCACATTTAACAATGCATGATCTTTGAAAAAACGGGAATCAAAACCAAACTCAAAGGAGGACGTACGTTCCGGTACAAGCTCACCAAGGGGTTTTGCAAGTGTAGGATTGATCACACCATCCGGCTTAATCGTATAAGGTGCATTTACATTTGCCACTCCAAATGGCAATGCATTACCTACCTGTGCATAAGTGGCACGTAGTTTAACAAATGATACTACTTTAGACGGTTGAAGCGATTCGGTCAACACATACGATAAACCGACAGAAGGATAGAAGAATGGATTTTTACTTGGATTGGGGATGGTGGAAGCCCACTCATTTCTTCCGGTCATATCCAGGAACAAGGTATTTTTAAAACCAATCTGTGCTGTTGCAAATATGGCTTGTGTTAATTGTTCGATGGACGATTCGCCATGATAAAAACCAGGTTTTAAATTGTCAACACTGAAATTATTGGGATAATACATTCCTGTTTTGATGACATTATACGGACTCAGGAAAGAAGCCGAATTGGTACTCAGGTATGAACTTATTCCCACACTTGTATTTTCATTGTGTACGGCACTGGTTCCCAAAGCTGCCTGTAAACTGAATGATTCCCCCAGGTTTTTATTAAAGCTGGCGATAAAGTCGGCGTATAATTGTTTGTAAGCGAAATTATTTTTTGTGTACTCTCCGTTCAAAGAAGTGAATACGTTGTCGGATGTTGCATAGATGGCCTGTTCATAGTTGTCACCTGAACGGTCATAACTCAAACGCCCCTGTATTTTGAACCATTCTGTAAATGCGTATTGTGCTGAAAATGCAGAAATAAAACGTGTACGTTTCAACGTATTCTGATTCCTGTTCATGATCCAGTATGGATTTTGTGAAGAGTAACCATCATTCGGAATATTGGCGAACCAATGTTGTTCCGGCTGACCGTATACATCATAGCTTTCGTAAGCATCCTGTCCGTAATGTGAGAAATTTTCACCGATAGGGAAAAGGTAAAGACCAATTGTAGGATTAAAATAATATCCTCCATTGGGTCTGTTTTTCACATCCTGTGTTACCAGTTTTACAGAGCCATCCAATGTTAGTTTATCATTTAACAACTTGGTGGATGTTCTTAAATTAAAATTATGTTTGGTAAGTTTATTCTGAGGAACAATTCCTTTGGCAAATGTATTTGCATAGGAAAGAAAGAATGAACTGTTTTCGTTTCCGTTGGAAATGGAGATGCTGTTAATATAATTGGTTCCGGTCTGGAAAAAATCTTTTACGTGATCATTGCTGTAATTTCCTTTGGCACCCCAGCTGTCGGTATAATTATTTCCATGTGCAGGATCCGTTAAGCCATATGTATTTTGTATTTTAGGTAATGCAATTGCATTTTCAAAAGTGGTGGAAGAAGAAAAATTAACCCTTGCTCCTTCTTTTCCTTTTTTGGTGGTTACAATGATCACTCCGTTGGCTGCCTGGCTGCCATAAAGTGCTGCTGCTGCTGCTCCCTTTAAAATGTTAACATTTTCTATATCATCCGGATTGAGGTTGGAAATCGCATCACCACCATCATATGTATTGTATAAATCTGCAGGTTGTATTCCTATGGCATTATTCATCGGGATACCATCAATTACATACAATGCCTGATTGTTACCCATGATTGATTTATTTCCGCGAAGCACCACTTTGGAGGAGCTTCCGACCCCTCCGGAGCCTCTTGTTACCAGCACACCGGCAGCCTTACCTGCCAGTGAATTCACAAAATTGACTTCTTTGACTTCTGTAATTTCCTTGTTATCAATTTCCTGTGTTGCATAGGTAAGCCCTCTGGCCTTCTTTTCAATACCAAGGGCTCCTACAACCACTTCTTTCAGATTTGTTTTTTCCGGTTCCATTTTCACATCGATCACCGTAATTGTTCCAATGGTTACTTCCTGTGTTTGCATACCAAGCATAGAGAAAACCAATGTAACATCAGTCGGGGCAACATTAATTTTATAAGTTCCATCGGCCAGGGTTGTTGTCCCTCCTGTAGTTCCTTTTACGTATACAGCTACTCCTGGCAATGTACTCCCATCTTCTGTCGATGTGACCGTACCGGTTATTTCTTTACTCTGTCCGTATGTATTCCAATGAAGGATACAGGTAAAGAACAAAACATAAGTTGAAAAAAGTTTTTTCATTTGCGATTGTGTTTGTTTATAATGTTTGATTTAGAAAGCGCGGCAAATCTAATTTTGTAACCGATGTGAGTCAATTAATAACCGTATCAAATAATACAAATTGACAATTCTGCACGTAAAGAATGTTCGAATTGTTCCATCTGTTTCGGTATGTATAAACAGGTTCTGATTTTAGCACGAAAAGAGTGTGGATTGTATTCTTCATTTTTATTTTTTTTATGGATGACTATTTATTTTAAGTGTTGGTATAATGTTTCCGATAATGATTCATTTCAAATCCCTATAGTGTCCGGCAATGACTTTGCTACGTTGATTCCTTCCTCCTTTCTGTCAATAAAGATATAATGTCTATGTAGAACTTTGTCCCAAATTTATTCTCTTCTTTTTCTTTTTGTCTTGAAAACAAAAAA
>CAZMRM010000317.1:0-4827 GCA_964568515.1 uncultured Chitinophaga sp.
GGAAAAAGCAATGCTTACACCTATTGAAAAAGCAATTATGGCAGCAAACCTTGGACTTAACCCTCAAAATGATGGTGTACTCATCCGTATCCTTGTTCCAGCTTTAACAGAAGAACGTCGACGTGATCTTGTTAAAAAAGCAAAGTCGGAAGCCGAACATGCCAAAGTAAGCCTCAGAACAATCCGTAAGGATGCCAATGAATCTTTAAAAAAACTACAAAAAGACGGAACACCGGAAGATGAGGTTAAAGAAGGTGAAACAAAGGTGCAGCAATTGACAGATTCCTATGTGGTAAAATGTGACAAGCACTTAGAAGTTAAAGAAAAAGAAATCATGACCGTATAAATATATAGAATTATAAATAAACGCTTCACGGTTATCGTGAAGCGTTTTTGTTTCACAAATTATTACCGTTTAACCATTTCTAATTGTTAAACGGCAATAAAAAATCAGTCATTTGCCGGCAATTCAATAATACAATGTTTTTATTCCTCATTCAATTCTTGCTCTTCAGATGCAAGCAATTTTATCGGATGCTTACAGGACAGGGAATTTATTCTTTGGCATTTGCCTTATTGCTACTCTTTATAATAAGTTATGTTTTTAAACAAACACTTACATTTTCACAAATAGGGATACAACTGGTAATTGCGCTGATCCTTTTAAACATTGATCAAAACAGGAAAGACATCCAACTCATTCGCCATTTAAAAGGAAAAGGAAGAGCCATTGTTTTAACCGAATACCTGCTGCTTCTCTTTGCATTAGAACTACCCTATTTGTTTTATCAGCAACTCGATCATTTTGTTAGTATTCCTCTTGTTACTATTCCGATACTGCTTCTGATTAAATACAAAAACAATACTCTATTGAACAATAACAAATTCCATATCGCAAAAAACATAACCAAATGGCTTCCCATTCACGCTTTTGAGTGGAGATGCGGACTAAGAAAAAACAGGATTGTATTTTTTCTTAGTTATCTGCTGGGGTTGGTTCTCCTTTTCTTTTTTCCGGTAACACCTCTTTTCATGCTGGTTTGGCTCAGCCTTGCTACAGAATTTTATAAAGAATTGGAAAATACTGCAATAATTCAAGCATACCAAACTGTTCAGCAGTTTAAAAATTTAAAAAAAATGCATTTTTTCTTAACCGTTAATCTCATTTTTCTACCGCAATATTTATTGTATATGATTCTTTACCATGAATATGATCAGATTGTATTACTGCTTTTTTGTATTGTTATTTTTAACATGATCTGCTTTTTTTCTGCATTGTATAAGTATAAATTTTCGACGGTCAACAATAAAGTGGTTAACAACACCCTTCCGCTCATTGGCTTTATGTTTACCTTACTCATCATTCCCCTGTCCTTTTACACAATTCTTCATCTATGGAAAAAAGTAAATCACAATCTTCAAACGTATTTGAAATAAAGAATCTCGATTTTTCATATGGAAACAAAAGCATTCTTAAAAATTTTTCCCTTAGTATAAAGGAAGGAACCGTACATGGTATCCTGGGAGGAAACGGCGCCGGCAAGACCACTTTTTTTAATCTACTGTTCGGAACACTGCCTTCTTCCCATGCCGGTATCACAGATATTAATCGCTATGACATTGCTTATCTGGAAACAGACATGTTTATTTATTCTTACATGACTGGAGCAGAATATCTTGAACTGATCAACGAAAAGAACACAAAAAATGTTAAAGAATGGAATATCATATTTGAACTGCCACTGAATGATTATGCACATAATTATTCAACAGGTATGAAAAAAAAGCTTTTATTATTAGGTGTCTTATTATTAAATAAAAAAATTGTGATACTGGATGAACCTTTTAATGGTCTTGATCTTAAAACATGCGAAGTGATCCATTACATTATTCAACGCCTAAAAGCTGTAGGGAAAACTATCCTTTTGTCTTCACATATACTGGAAACAGTTATTCAGAATGCAGATGAGATCAGTTATCTGGAGGAGGGCAGAATTTTAAAAACATTTGATAAATCTTCTTTTTCCGAATTGAAGCAATTAGTAAAAAGCAAATTTATAAATGATGTTGTTCCCAGGATTGATGACTTAATTCAATAATTTAAAATTATCCTTAAGTCACCGCCTGTCCTGTTCTCAACAGTCTATTTTTTTTTTCAATTCAATATTTAACTCCTCCAGTTGCGCATTTGCAATGGTAGAAGGCGAATCAATCATTACATCTCTTCCTGAATTATTTTTTGGAAAGGCTATAAAATCCCGTATTATTTCCGCACCGCCAAACAGCGAGCACAAACGGTCCAAACCGAATGCGATTCCTCCATGAGGAGGAGCACCAAATTCAAACGCATTCATCAGGAAACCAAATTGTGCAAGTGCTTCTTCTTTACTAAAGCCAAGCAATTCAAACATTCTAGACTGCAATTCTTTATTAAAGATACGAATAGACCCTCCTCCTACTTCTACACCGTTAATCACCATATCGTATGCATTTGCGCGAACATTCCCCGGATTGGAATCCAATAATTCGATATCTTCCGGTTTAGGCGAAGTAAAGGGATGATGCATGGCGTGCCAACGGTTATGTTCATCATTGTATTCCAACAGGGGAAAATCGATAACCCAATGACATGAGAATGTGTTTTTATTACGTAACCCCAGGCGGTTGCCCATTTCCAAACGAAGCTCTGATAATGCTTTTCGTGTTTTAGTTGCATCGCCCGCAAGTATCAGAATTAAATCATTGGGGTTTGCATTAAACGCTGCAACCCACTTTTTCAGCTCTTCTTCGGTATAAAATTTATCTACAGAAGATTTAATTGTTCCATCTGCATTGTAACGGGCATACACCAAACCCGTGGCACCAATCTGAGGACGTTTTACAAATTCTGTTAATTCGTCCAATTGCTTACGTGTGTATTCAGCAGCACCTGTTGCACAGATACCCACTACCAGCTCAGCATCATTAAAGACCTTGAAATCTTTTCCTTTCACAACTTCATTCAGTTCCACAAACTTCATTTCAAAACGGATATCCGGTTTATCATTTCCATAATACTTCATGGCATCGGCATACGTCATTTGTGAAAGCTTGGGAATATCAATCTGTTTAACTGTTTTAAATAAGTGCCGCACTAATCCTTCAAACGTATTCAGAATATCTTCCTGCTCCACAAATGCCATTTCACAGTCAATCTGGGTAAATTCCGGCTGACGGTCGGCACGCAGGTCTTCATCTCTGAAACATTTTACTATTTGATAATAGCGGTCGAATCCACCAACCATCAACAATTGTTTGAATGTTTGAGGAGATTGTGGCAAAGCATAAAATTCTCCCGGATTCATACGGGAAGGCACTATAAAGTCTCTTGCTCCTTCAGGGGTAGATTTGATCAACACAGGGGTTTCCACTTCCAGAAAATTTAATTTATCAAGGTAATTACGGGTTTCAATTGTTACCCGGTGGCGTAGCTCCAGGTTTTTGCGTACCGGATTTCTGCGTAAATCCAGGTAGCGGTATTTCATACGTAAATCATCTCCTCCATCGGTATGATCTTCGATCGTGAAGGGTGGAACCAATGCCTTGTTCAACACTTGTATCTGAGAAGGTTCAACTTCTATATCACCTGTTTCAATTTTATCACTTTTGGAATAACGTTCTTTTACTTTTCCGGTAACGCTTATTACATATTCCCTTCCTAATTCACGTGTTGTGCTTATCAGATCTGAGGGTGCTTTCTCTGTTTCTATTGTAATTTGTGTGATTCCATAACGATCCCTCAGATCTATCCAAAGTAAAGAGCCTTTATCCCTGACTCCTTGTACCCATCCGCTGATGGTCACGGTTTGTCCTACATTTGCTATTCGTAATTCTCCACAAGTGTGTGATCTTAACATGATTCCTGATTATAGTTAATAAATGCGATAATGCCACGAAATTACTAAAAATAAAGATTGTGAACCAAGCCATTTTTAAGCTTTACAACTATATTTGCAACATGGAACAACCTGTTTTTTCGGATGAACATTTTATGCGTGAGGCTCTGAAAGAAGCACAAAAAGCTTTTGCTGCCGATGAAGTACCTGTTGGAGCCGTGATTGTATGTGAAAATCGAATCATTGCCCGTTCTCATAATTTAACCGAACGTCTTAAGGATGTTACTGCTCATGCTGAAATGCAAGGAATTACCTCAGCCGCCAGTTTTTTGAATGGAAAATATCTGAACGAATGCACTTTGTTTGTAACCTTGGAGCCATGCACCATGTGTGCAGGTGCCATTTCCTGGGCTCAGTTCAAACGACTGGTATTCGGGGCCAATGATACCAGACGCGGATTTCGTTTGCTAAATGAGCACCGGTTGTTACATCCTAAAACAGAAGTAACACCCGGTGTTCTTGCAGAAGAATGCGGAGAACTGGTAAAAGTATTTTTTCAAAAGAAAAGGAACTAGGAAGCTTCTCTTTATAGATTCTCAAGCGTTAAGGTTTTCGATTACCATTTGCATCCAGCTCTATTACTTCATACCCGATAGTTTTTACCTTATCAAATACTTTGGACTTGTCCCCTACTATCAGAATATACATGTTGTTGTACGGGAGATGCTCTTTCGCAATTTTATTTATATCTTCTTTAGTGAGTGCCTGCAAAACATCTTTCTGTTGAATGGTGAAATCTTTTTCCAATCCATAATCCAGGATACGTTTCAGAAAAAATGTTTTTTTGAAGGGTGTTTCATAGTTCAATGCTTCTCTTTGAAAAATAGCCGTTTTTGTCGCTTCCAGCTCTTTATCAGTAATCCCGTTATCTGCATAGTTTTTAATTTCTTTC
>CAZMRM010000318.1:0-4810 GCA_964568515.1 uncultured Chitinophaga sp.
GGTAATAAATTGAAATCTTCAGTTTTTTCGGATGCAAACATTCCGATTGCCAGTAAAGAATAAATGAGCAGGAAAAGAGAGGAATAAAAAAACAGTTTCGTTTGGTAGAGATGGTTTTTATTCTTTATAAAGTTTCATCAATTGTTCCACACACTTTTTGGGATGGAATGTTTGTGCATATTGAAATCCTTTCTCAATCATCAGATTCCTGGTTTTTTCTGAGTTCAGTAAAAAGGTAATGCGCTCTGCCAATTCTTTTTCGTTTGTGGGATCAATATAAATGGAATCGGGTCCTCCGGCTTCCGGAAAGCAACCTCCTGCGGTGGTAATTACCGGAACTTTACTTGTCAATGCTTCAATTATCGGTATTCCAAATCCTTCAAAGAAGGAAGGGTAAATAAAAATTTTGGCATGACGGTAGAGCACCGGCATTTCATCATGACCTGTATTTTCCAGAAAGATGATCCTGTTTTGAAGCTGATGGGTGTTGATGTAATCCATTACCTTGTTAAAATAATTTTTTTTGCTTCCAATAACAACCAGCGGAATGTCTTTGATTTCTTTTAATGCTTTAACAAGTGTCAGCAAATTTTTTCTTTCTTCAATGGTGCCTACATATAAAAGATACTCATCGGGCAATTGATA
The DNA here is from genome assembly GCA_964568515.1 of uncultured Chitinophaga sp. Lineage (GTDB taxonomy): Bacteria > Bacteroidota > Bacteroidia > 2-12-FULL-35-15 > 2-12-FULL-35-15 > 2-12-FULL-35-15. Next base: position 646 of record CAZMRM010000318.1, read on the forward strand.
TTTTTCTTTTACTTTTTCTTTTACATGGCCGGCCGGTTCGCGATAATACAATTCATCACAACTCTGATACACCACTTTGATTTTGGATTCCGGAATAAAATAATATTTTTCAATGTCCCGTTTTGTTTCCTGGCTGATGGCAAGGATCACATCTGCCGTGTCACAGGCATTACGAAATTTTTTATTGTAAATTTTACGATCAATAAAAGGATACAGCTTAGGATATCTTAAAAAAATAAGATCGTGAATGGTGACAATTTTTTTTCCTTTAAATTGCTGTATATTAAAAGGCAGTTCATTGCTGAGGCCGTGGTAAATGTTTATCTGCTTTTCGGAAAGCATTCCGGTAATGCCATAGGAGCGCCAGCGGGAACGTAATTTTTTATCAATGAAATTTTCCGGCTCCTGAATGGTAATGGAAGGTTCATTACTGATCACTTTATGAAAATCGTCCTGGGCTGTACGCGGTGTGAACAGCGTATAGCTATTTTCGGGATGAAATGTATTTAATGATTTAATGAGTGTCCTTGCATAATTTCCCAGGCCACTGGAATTCAAGAAAGCTCTTTTAGCATCAAAGGCTATGTGCATGCGTAATGGTTTGTTTTAGTTCTCGGTCAGCAGGTGATCCTGTGCTTGGCACGGGATCAAACAGCTACATCATACTCGCGCAGCGCGTTATTAAGCGATGTTTTTAAATCTGTACTTTCTTTACGTTGTCCGATGATAAGGGCACAAGGTACCTGGAATTCACCAGCCTGGAATTTTTTTGTATAAGAGCCGGGGATCACAACCGATCGTGCAGGAACAGTTCCTTTGTATTCTTTTGGTGAAGAACCGGTCACATCAATAATTTTGGTAGATTTAGTAAGCACTACATTTGCACCAAGTACCGCTTCTTTTTGTACATGAACGCCTTCCACCACAATGCATCTTGATCCGATAAAACAACCATCCTCAATAATAACAGGAGCTGCCTGAACAGGCTCCAGCACACCACCAATTCCAACACCACCGCTTAAATGCACATCTTTTCCAATTTGGGCACAAGAACCTACCGTGGCCCAGGTATCCACCATGGTACCACTATCCACATAGGCACCAATATTTACGTAGCTGGGCATGAGGATCACACCTTTTTGAAGAAAGGCACCATAACGTGCTACAGCATTGGGAACAACACGTACACCCAATGCTTCATAATTTGTTTTTAATTTCATTTTATCGTGGTACTCAAAAATACCTACTTCAATGGTTTCCATTTTTTGTATTGGAAAATAAAGGATGACCGCTTTTTTTACCCATTCATTCACTATCCATTCATTTCCTTTTGGTTCAGCTACACGTAACTTTCCTTTATCCAATAGCTCAATAACTTCACGTATTGTTTTTTGCGTTTTTTCTTCTTTTAATAGTTCTCTGTTTTCCCAGGTTTCTTCAATTAATTGTTGCATAAGTCAGTAAGGATGTTATAATTTAAACTTGCGCAAATATAGCTATAATTTTAGATGTTGATTGTTTGATGTTCTTGTTGTTTTGGAAGAAAACATATTTTATTAACTTTGCAGAATGGCTAGGATAATGGCAATTGATTATGGTAGTAAACGGGTAGGTATCGCTGTTACAGATCCGCAGCAAATCATAGCCAGAGGATTAACCACTGTTCATTCAAAGGATGTGATCGATTTCCTGAAAAAGTACACGGAAAAAGAGGAAGTCAGCTGCATTGTTGTTGGTGAACCCAAACGAATGAACAATGAAGCATCTGATGCGGCCCGGTTCATCGAACCATTTGTTATGCATTTGAAACGTTCCTTTCCGGGAATAAAAGTGGAAAGAATGGATGAACGCTTTACTTCAAAAATGGCATTTCAAACTATGATTGACAGCGGACTGAAAAAAAGTGCCAGACAAAATAAAGAATTGATAGATGAGATCAGTGCAACCATCATCTTGCAGAGTTATATGAACAGAAGCAACAGATGAGCGCTATGGTATATATAACAACAGTTAGAGTTACCGGATTAATTTAAACAACCCTGCATATTAACCATTTTTTACACAACTATGATTTTACCAATAGTAGCATATGGAACACCGGTTTTGCGTAAAGTAGCAACAGATATTTCCAAGGATTATCCACAGCTGCAGCAATTTGTTGACGATCTGTTTGAAACGATGTACGCATCAGCCGGCGTTGGAATAGCAGCTCCCCAGGTAGGTAAGTCCCTTCGGATATTTATAATAGATACAAGTCCGTTTGTTAATGGAGAGCGTGATGACGAAGATGAATACACCGAAGAGGAACGCGAACAATTGAGGAACCTGAAAAAGGTGTTTATCAATGCAAAAATAGTAGAGGAAGAAGGAGAAGAATGGTCATTCAATGAAGGTTGTTTAAGCATCCCCAAAATTCGTGAAGATGTTTCCCGTAAACCGAAAATTCGAATCCAGTATTATGATGAACATTTTAACTTTTTTGATGAGACCTATGAAGGAATTGCTGCACGTGTTATTCAGCATGAATATGATCATATCGAAGGTAAATTGTTTACAGATCGTATCAATCCTTTGCGCAGACGATTACTTACCGGTAAACTTAATGATATATCAAAAGGTAAAGTGAGTGTGACTTACAAAATGTCTTTTCCGAATAAATAAACGATGAACAAAATTACAATTGTATTTTTCTTTCTTTTTGTAGTGTGTTCCTGTAAAAATTTAAAAAAAGATACAGAAAAGGAAAAACAGCTGAGTAAAATAAAGAAGATTGAAAAACAATTGCATACGGATCATGTACTGAATGCAAATACCGGAAAAGCAGCATTTCAGCAGTATATGAATTATGCAAGTACCTATCCGGATGATTCCATAGCTCCTGATTATTTATTTAAAGCCGGTGAGATTGCCACCCATCTGAAGGATTATGAGAAGGCGCTCAACTGCTATGAGCTTATTTCAACACATTATCCGGCTTATCCCTATCTTCGTGAAAGCCTTTATTTACAGGCTAATTTGCTGGACAATTTTTTGAATGATGATAGTCAGGCCAAACAAAAGTATGAGGAGTTTCTTTTAAAATATCCAACCGGTAATTTTACAGAAGATGCAAAAGCAGCCATAACCCATCTTGGAAAAACAGATGAGGAACTTATCAAAGAATTTGAAGAAAAGAATCGGTAATAATATTTTCCGGAAGCTTGTGCCTTACAATCGCTTCGGAGTCGGAAATCATCCCAGCCTGCTGATAAATAAAAAGGAATAACTTATTCACTTAAAACCTTATATCAGCAGTATTTCCCATTTTGTTTCAACATACGTTTAATTTTTTTCAAATTTTAAAGCTGAAAATAGTTGGTTTTATATTTGAAAATCAGTTATTTGTCGATATTATAACCGGTATTTGCTTGTTTTAGGGATCCGTGTGGGATTTAAGAAATAGCTCTTTTGCGATCCGTTAGTTATATTTACGGATAACAATTAGTTCTCTAGGCTCTAAACACCTAAAAATTAAATGAAAAAAACGTACATTTTTCAATTTGCCATGTCCGTTATTTTGCCTTTATCGGCAATGGCACAAACATCCCCTGCCTGGAGAGCAAAGGTGGATCCGGTTGTATTAAAAAAAGCAGAAACAGAAGCTACAGTTGAGTATGTAGCCATTCTGAAAGAGCAGGCAGATTTGGCTGCTGCTGATAAACTGGATACCAAAGAACAAAAAGGAGCATTTGTATTCAACGCCTTAAAAACAGCTGCGCAACATTCGCAAGGTGAAATGCTCAGTTTATTATCCAAAACAACAGCAACGTACCAGTCTTTTTTTATGGTCAACTGTGTTGTCATTACATCGGATGTGGCAACATTGCAAGCGGTTGCTGAGTTAGCTTCCGTGGACGAGATCATTGAAAACGGAAAATATACGGTTTCCAAGACCTTTACAAGTGGCACTGCCAGAGAAGCTGAAAGTCCGAATGCCGTAACCTGGGGGATTTCCAAGACAAAAGCCAACCAGGTATGGACACAATTGAAGGTAAGAGGAGCGGGAGCAGTCATTGCCGGAGAAGATACCGGATATGATTGGGATCATCCGGCTATTAAAAATCAATACCGTGGCTGGGATGGTTCCAAAGCCAATCATAATTACAACTGGCACGATGCCGTCCAC
>CAZMRM010000319.1:0-4798 GCA_964568515.1 uncultured Chitinophaga sp.
GCAAGTGTTGCAACGAATGGGATGCATGATGAAAATTTTGCGAATGTTGACAGCACCGCTGAATGGATTGAGATCTACAATCCGAGTGCATGCGATGCTGTGGACATCAGTTGTTGGGTATTAGGATCGCATGAAGGGATATCCGGTAATTTATCCAACCATGGAATGTTTGTTTTTCCTCAGGGTACTACCATCCCGCCACACGGTTTTTTTGTAATAGGCGGAGCAGCCGTTAACAAAAAAGATTTTGATACACAAAGATCAAAGAACTATTGTGGTGCACAAAGATGGTTTCTTAGTAATACAAGTGGGTGGGTCGGACTTTTTACCAATAAAGGTGAAGTTGTAAATGCTGTTTATTGGTCACAAGGAGGACAAGGTGCTTTGTCATCAGACGATGCATTTAATCATGCATTAACAGAGGAATCGTTTTCTTGCGTTTGCAGCGGAACAACACTTAATAACCTGGCAGCTAAAAATATTCCGGGAATTGAATTCGCCGGAACTTCAACCAATACATTGGGAGAGGGATGGAAAAGAACCGTGGACGGCGGAGCAACCTGGGTAAAGGAATATCCGAATCAGACAACTCCCAAAACTTGTAATGGTGTTTGTGTAGAACCTTTAAAAGCAATTGCAAGCGGACAAAACCCAGCTACTTGTTTAGATAAGGGTACTGCAACTGTTAAAGCAAGTGGGGGAACACCTCCTTATACTTATGAATGGAGTAACGGAGAAACTACGGTCGATATTTCCAATCTGCCTCCGGGTAATTATACATGCAAGGTAACGGATGCCTGCAACTGTACCAGCTCTGGAAATGTGACCATTAGTCCTTTAAATGTATCCTTTACAATATCTGTTAAAACTACCGACCCTCTTTGCAATGGTGGAACAGGTTCTGCTTCTGCCACTGTAGAGCCTGCCTCGGGATCCTACACTTATAAGTGGAATACATCACCTGTTCAAACCACACCTGATATCAGTAATGTTCCTCCTGGCGATTACACTGTTGAAGTAACAGATAAAGGATGTACAGCATCCAAAACAATCACTATTAAACAGCCCGAAAAAATTACAATCGATCTTACCACAGTAGCTTCTACCTGTAAAGCAGCTGATGGTTCTGCTACTGCAGAAGTAAAAGGTGGAACCGCGCCATTTATTTATAGCTGGAACACCAACCCTGCTCAGACAACACCAACAGCTGAAAATTTATTGTCAGGTACCTATACAGTTACAGTAACAGATGCAAACAATTGCAGCGAATCCAAAGGCGTAACCATAGAGAAAAAAGGTAGTCTTACTGCAACGGTGACCGGTGTCGATGAAAAATGTGGCATGAGAAACGGTAGTGTTACCATTGATGCACTTGGAGGGATTCTGTATTCCTGGAATACCATTCCTGTACAAACAACCAAAACAGCAGTTGACCTGCCTGCCGGTACCTATGTTGGTACTGTTGAAGATGCAAAAGGCTGCGCTGCAACAGCAACTGTAACCATTAATAATATTACAACCATTGCTGTAGAGGTAAGTGGTGCTCCTGCGTTATGCAGATCGTCAACCGGTACAGCAACTGTTAAACCTACCAAAGGAGAACCTCCTTATACTTTTTTATGGAATACCATCCCTGTTCAAACAACCGAAACTGCCGTTAATCTTGCTCCAGGAAAGTATACCTGTGAAGTAAAAGATAATACAGGCTGCAAAATATTAATGGAAGTGGAAATTAAAGCCATTATAAAAGAACTTACAGGGACAACGACTGCTGTTGATGCCATTTGCACTGCCAATAACGGAACAGCTGAAGTTATACCAACAACCGGTACGGCACCCTATGCATATTTGTGGAATACCAATGAAACAGTTTCTAAAATTACGAATCTGTCTCCCGGAAATTATTGGGTAGAGTTTTTTGATAAAAACGGATGCATCGGTAAATATGATGTCGTTGTTCCAAACAGAATAGATTCGATAAAGATAGTGCCAACAGTTACAAATGAAACCTGTACCAATAAAAATGGAAAAATAAATTGTACTGTTTCTGGCGGAACACAGCCCTATCAGTACGAATGGAACAGCATTAAAACTCCATCTCCTAATCTCACCGGTATTTCAGCAGGAAACTATAATCTTGTTGTTTCTGATACCTTTGGATGCATTGGAAAAAGTACCAGTATCGTTCAAAACAAAGTGACAATAGAAGTCGATAGTAAAATGATTTCCGATCATTGCGATCAGGGAACGGGACAATTGGTATTAATACCTAAAACCGGACAGGCTCCTTATGTTTATTTATGGACAACAGGAGAAAAAACAGATTCATTAAGCAACTTAAAAAGCGGAACATACACTGCAACAGTAAGAGATGCTTTGGGCTGTTCGAACACACAAATATATTCTGTAACAAACATCAATGATTATTTTAATGGTCTTATTTTAGGAAACCGTTACCTGCAACAAGATGAAGAATCCATCATTTCTGTTGACTTACCGCCCAATTGGAAACACGTGTATTGGATAGATGTTAATGGTGATACAGTAACAACACCTACAGTTAAAGTACTGGTCCCTTATCCTTTATATGGCGATTTTAACGTTCAGCTTGCAGTTATCAGTGATTATGGCTGTAAAGAATTTATAACCTATCCTATTTATGTTGAACCCAGCTGGACATTCTATATCCCTAATTGCATTACGTTAAACAACGACTATTACAATGATACTTTTTTTCCAAAGTTTACGGGTATAAGCGAAATGCAAGGATGGATATTTAATCGTTGGGGAGAAAGGATATACACATTCTCCGGCATGTATGATAATTGGGATGGAACCTTTAAAGGTGAAAAGGTTCAACAGGATGTATATGTCTACAAATTTTTCTTTAAAGATCTGAAAGGCAATAATCATGAAAAGGTAGGCGCAGTTACTGTACTTAGAAATCAGAAACAACAGAACTAAAAATAAAAGAGGCTGTCTCAAAAATTCGGGAACAGTCTCTTTCTATCCGGATATCTGCCTGTCCTTATCAAAATTTCGCTTATGCGATTCTCAACACCTTTTTTACTTTTGAGACGATCTCTTTTGAGAAACAGTTTTCAATTATTTAATCATTTATTAAGCAGCGATCCCGTTTTTTTCGATAAGTTTGTAAAGCATTAATTAATTTTTTTAGATTAATTAAGCAACTTACCTAATATTCAGCAATTATTTATTAATTACTAAAAAAATTATAAGTATGAAAAGATTTGCAACAGCCAATTGGCAAGGAACAGGTAAAGAAGGTAAAGGACAACTTTCTACTCAAAGCACTGTATTAAATAAATCACAATATTCTTTCGGGACACGTTTTGCAGAAGGGGTGGGTACAAATCCGGAAGAACTTCTTGCAGCAGCACATGCCGGATGTTTTACGATGAAACTCAGTTTTAATTTAACAGGTGCCGGTTTTACTCCTGATAATATTGATACCCGTTGTGATATTACACTTGATGTAGAAAAAGGAGCTATCTCCGAGTCTCATTTGAAAATAACAGCAAAAGTACCGGGAATAACGAAAGAAAAATTTGAAGAACTGGTATTAAATGCAAAAGAAAATTGTCCGGTTTCCAAACTGTACAACACAAAAATTACCTATGAAGCGACCCTTGGTGAAGCAGTATCCAAGACTGCATTATAAAACAAAAACCGCAGCAATGCGGTTTTTTTGAATGAACTGTTGTTTACAGGGTTATATATTATAGTAGGCTGATGGTAATTCCCTTAGCAGATTCTTATACATACAGTATTCTCATAAAAGCAGGCTTGAATTTTTTTCCTCGCATTTTTTCTTTGTAAATCTATCCAAAATAAACAGAGCAGGTTAAACAGCCTACCGGATATTCACAACTGGTAAAATTTTAACGAAGAACCCGGTATTATTTTATAAATAATTTTTTGGTGACTTGCTTATTTTCGTATTGAATATTTACATAGTAAATACCGGATGATGCATCATTGGGTAAAGTAATCACTTCATGGTGTAGGCCCTGTCTTTTCTGATCTTCTTTACCGGAATAAATTACTTGGCCGGATATACTGACAATTGTTGTTTTGATGATGCTTTGTTTTTTTAAGCTATAATTAAGTTCCAGAGAATTATTGTTGTTATTATAGAAGGCGGTTATTTCATTGGCATTGATAATCTCATCAATACCTGCAGGAGTTAAAGGTTTCAAACGGAAAGCAGATAAACAGATATTATCTCCTGTTCGCTCCCCATCATTGTTTGCACTGTTAGTCGCATAATAAAGAATTATATTCCCTTGTGCCGTGACAGGTGCTGTCCAGTTAACGGTCCATTCAGTAGTACCAGGAGTAGAAGTGGAATTACCTCCTTGTGTATGTGTTATTTCATAACGCGTATCATTGTTTACTGTATGGGTTAACAGCTGTGTTCTTCCCGGTTCCGTTACAGCAAAGGTACCGGCATTTTTATCCGTTGCTTCATATAAAGAGGCGATCTGAAAACCAAATCGCTGTATTCCCGGGTTGTTTACTTTAATTTTAACCAGGTAAGTTTGACCTGCAACATAGGTAGAGTCTAATGTCGGGAAAATCAAGGTATTTACTTTGGTGTCATTGGCAACAACGTTTCCGGTATGACATCCGACATCTGCGCAGGATACATCACCTGGCGCCCCCGTTGCTCCGGGATGTGCGCCCGCCGACTTCAAATAAGTAAAGTTAGTAAATAGAAGAGGTATTGCCAGTGTCACGAAAAGTGCAAGTGTCTTTTTATAATGCATTATTTTGG
>CAZMRM010000320.1:0-4794 GCA_964568515.1 uncultured Chitinophaga sp.
GGAAGAATTGTTTGCAAACCGATCGCCTAGCAAGCCATCGGTTAAGCCGATGATACGACCCAGGGCATCCGAAAAAATAGCGAGAAAAAATTCCAGTCCTACCAGTTTCCATAAATAGCTATGATCACTGATTGTTCTTGCTGTACTTAAGTGCACAATCTCGTCAATAATATTTTTACCAACATATAAGATGAGCAGAGGCATAGCAGCACGTACAAGACGTAACAGGATAGAGAGCAAGGTCATTTTCGGACTGGATTGCCATACCAGTTTAAAAAAAACTGGCAGGTTACGAAATGCCGATAGCCGCTCCTTTAGCGAAACAGTAGCACTTGCAGATGTTGGTTCAGTAGGTTTAACCATACGAATGAAAAACAAAGTTAAGCAATCTGCAGGTAGAATATAAAAGAAAATTAATATACCCGATCCATTTTCAACCCATTATTCTTTCCAAACACAGGATCATTTAGTACCGGTAATTTTTAGATACGTGACATGGCTTGCTTCAGCACTTTTCTCTTTCGAATCTGGCCATTTCCTGTTGTATGCAGGCAATATCGATTGCAACTTCACTTGTTCTCTCTTCTAACTTTTCGAGGTTTTGTAATTCTACCATGCATTGAAAATATTGTTCCGGTGTTTTGATGCTGTACTTATTCATTGCTAAAAAAATTAATAGTCCAAGGATGCCCAATATGCATGCCTGATCAGTGTTTGAGCTTGTCTGAAAATGAAAAGACCTGAAAATGAAAGATTAAAGGATTGTGAACAGCTGCCACCAGTAAAGATTTGAAGAGGTTTTATTTTTTATTGTTGAGATTTATGCACAAAATTAGGGAATGTGAATCGCTGGAATCTCCTTACAGATACCACAAAACAGGTATTGCAGCATTAATTTAACATTTATTTGGATATTCGTAGCTAGGCTGAAGCATAGTATGTGTGTGAGTGCTTCGCGGCTACTGTCAGTTACTATGGTCATTTTATCACCTTCTTCAGCTTTTCTGTTATTTTTAGAACAGCCGGACATACCAGTGTATTCTGATAGGTAAGTTCCAGGATCTGCACCATTTTTTTACGGTCGGTATGCGGATATTCGCGGCAAGCGGTGGGGCGGTCTTCATACACCATGCAATAGTTTTCGCTGTCTAAGAAGGGACAGGGAACTCTATTCAATACATAATCCTTGGTTTCATCCAGATGCAAATATTTTTCGATGAAAGTACCGGGTTTCATTTTTAATCGTTTGGCAACACGTTCAATATCTTTTTGATAAAAGATGGGGCTGGTGGTTTTGCAGCAATTGGCGCAGATAAGGCAATCGGTTTCTTCAAACACTTCTTCGTGCAAGGTATGAAACTGATCATCCAGTTTTTGGGGCGGACGTTGTTTCAAGCGTTTATAAAACGCCTTGTTCTGTTCTTTTTCTTTGGCAGAACGGGATCTGAATTCGTCGAGGTTCAAGGGATAACTATTTTACAATGACCAGCGCAAATTTACAATTTATTGCAGAGATTATAAAATGAAGAAGCTCATGGACAGCCGGATAGAGATAAAAAAATATCGTCTAAATAACATATTTCATACAATACCAGATATTCACTTCTGTGGATTCAAAAGAAACACTATATTTGTTCCGAAGGTACTTCGTGCTCAGATCGCATTCTATTTTGAGTTTTTCAGATCATTTTTTTAGCATACTTATTTACGTATAGTTTAATCTTACGCTTGCACTTTATCGGGCCTTGCTTATTGCAGCCGGCCGCTTACAAATTAGTATTCATTTAATCTGAAACATTATGAAACACAAACACACAAAAATGTGTCTTGCATGGTTGTTTGGTTTAAACCTTACAGCTGTTCATGCACAAGAAGCTGCAACCGTTGCCGGTGGTGATGCTTCCGGAAGTGGAGGTACAGCCAGCTATTCGGTTGGTCAGGTGCTTTATTCCAGTAATGCATCCGGAACCGGTTCTGTTGCAGAAGGGGTACAGCAAGCTTTTGAAATTTCAATTGTTACCTCCCTGAATGAAACAAAAGGAATGGACTTGCAACTGGCAGTTTATCCGAATCCTGCTTCGGAACAGTTAACCTTGACAACAGCAAAGGATGGAGCAAATTTATCCTATGAGCTGTTTGATATAAAGGGGAAACTGCTGGCAGCTGACAGAATAAACAACAGGCAAGTCTTTATTTCAATGTCTCTGTATCCCGCTGCCACTTATTTTGTAAAAGTGAGTGAAGGCAGTAAAGTAGTTAAAACATTTAAAATAACTAAAAACTAAAAGGATGAAAAAAATAATTACGCTATTAGCACTTGTCTTACTGCAATTGAGCATGATTGCGCAGGCACCTCAAAAAATAAGCTACCAGGCTGTTATCCGTAACAGCAGTAATGTGCTTGTTACCTCTACTTCCGTTGGGATGAAAATCAGCATTTTACAAGGTTCCTCAACAGGAACTGTAGTATATGAAGAAACGCAAGCACCTACCACAAATATTAACGGATTGGTGAGCATACAGATTGGAGCAGGAAATGTTGTTTCGGGAATCTTTTCCAGTATCGACTGGGCGGCAGGACCTTATTTCATACAAACAGAAACGGATCCTGCAGGAGGGACAAATTATAGTATTTCGGGAGTTAGTGAATTGGTAAGTGTGCCCTATGCATTGTTTTCTGCCAATTCAACACCTGGTCCGCAGGGACCTGCCGGCCCAACCGGTGCAGATGGAGCTCCTGGTGTCACTGGTGCAGCCGGTGCACAGGGACCAACGGGTCCTGCAGGTGCGGATGGAGCTACTGGTGCTCAAGGCCCAACAGGCGCGGATGGAGCTACAGGGGCAGCCGGTGCAACAGGTGCCCAGGGCCCAACCGGTCCAGCAGGAGCTGATGGTGCTACAGGAGCAATGGGAGTAACCGGGCCAACAGGTGCTACTGGTGCAACAGGAGTAACTGGTCCAACCGGTTTAACAGGAGTAACCGGAGCAACGGGAGTAACTGGTGCAACGGGAGTAACTGGTGCAACAGGCTTAACAGGGGTAACCGGACCAATAGGTCCAACAGGTGCTACAGGTGCAACGGGAGTAACTGGTCCAACTGGTTTAACAGGGGTAACCGGAGCAACAGGAGTAACCGGCCCAACAGGTCCAGCAGGCGCGACTGGTGCTACAGGAGTGACCGGTGCAACAGGAGCAGGTGCAACAGTTATCAATGCTGAAACTTCTTTTACAGGATCAATAACCAAATCAGAAACAACATTTGCTACTATAACGGTTCCCAGTACCGGAAAATATTTGGTAACTGTATTTTGTAATGTGACCTTTTCGGAGAATATAGCCATGTCTTTAAAACTGTATCAAAACACTACATTAAAAGCCGGCGGATCATTTTATAATGATGATTCAATGCTTGGAAACTTGTCAATGGTGCTGGATTTAACAACTACCACCAGTTTAACCATTAAAGGAAATATTCCAGGCTGGAGCCCCCAGAGTAGTGTTCCTTTCAGCGGAACCTATTCATTGGTAAAGCTGGATTAGAGGAGGTGTGGTAAAAAATAGAACTGTAAAATAAAATATGGAATATGAACGGTTGTCTGAACGATGACCGTTCGTATTTTTTTATTTCATAGGCATGTAATGAAATCATGCAAATCCCCAGAATTTAAACAATAAAAATAACCACCAGCCGCATATATTTGAATGACATTTCCATAAAATACTGTTTGTATAGTTTATAATAAATTATAGCAAAAATTTCATTTTCTTGTCTTTGTCACATCACTTAAAAGTAATGCGAGTCCGAAAACGGATGATCAAAAAAGTAGGTACTTTTATTCATGTAGTTATATCGCAGAACTAAACGACAAAAGAGCCGAAAGAGAATATTCAATTGAATTTTTTTTTAAAATTATATCGTACAACAGTAATTTTAATATTAAAATTTATTACATTTCGGCAATAATCTGTATGACACCGCTTTTTTTTAAGATTCATTTTAGTACAATCTATAGTTAATAAATCTGCTTACTCTTTTTCTGGCTTACTCAAGTTTTTATAATTTATATTTTTTATAAACTTATCAAAATGGAAAAGAAATTACACTTGATTGACCGTTCAATTGACCGGTTTTTACATGTTTTAAGACGATCTTCTTCAGAAAAATTAAATTGAACAACCTTGCCTGTCAGATGTTAAATATAATAATATCGTTAAAGGGTGATCCATATAATAAAATATCATTTGTCGGAATATTAAAAGAATAAGCCTATGAAAATGACTTTAAATCAAAAAATTCTTACCGGATTTATCATGTGCACGATTATCCTGATAGGAGTGGCTCTTTTTTCTTTCAGAAACAATGAAAAGTTTATTGACAGCAATGAATGGGTAAATCATACACATGAAGTGTTATATGAATTGGATCAGGTATTGATGGGTTCAGTTGATGCTGAAACAGGAGTCCGTGGTTTCACCATCACTGGAAATGAAAATTATCTGGAACCCTTTAATAGCGCTAAAGATAAAATATTAGAACACCTTGACAAAGTTAACAGCCTGACTTCAGATAACATCGTTCAGCAAAAAAACATTGAATTGTTGAAAAACGATATCAACGAACTTTTAAAACATTATGATTTTTCTATTAAGATTCGCAAAGAGAGTTTTGAAAAGGCAAAAGAATTAATTGCATCCGGCGAGGGTAAACAAATATTGGATGGTATCAGGAAAATAATTAGCAATGCCAAAGAAATTGAAAATACATTATTGGACGAACGTAAAAAAGCAAGTGAA
>CAZMRM010000321.1:0-4721 GCA_964568515.1 uncultured Chitinophaga sp.
CCGCTTGGTATACATTGCCTTCCGGAGATATGCTACTCATAATTTCCACAGTGCTTCCATACATACCAACCGGTAAACCTCCTCCTATGATTTTACCATAAGTAATAATATCCGGTTGAATATCATAATAACCTGCGGCTCCGGTAAAACCTATTCGAAAACCATTTATTACTTCATCAAAAATCAACAAGGCTCTATTTTCATTACAGATCGTTCTCAGGAATTGTAAATATTCTTTTCGTTGCAATAATAATCCGTTGTTGGCCGGAACCGGTTCAATAATGATACAGGCGATCTGATCTTTAAATTGGGTAAAAGCCTCTTTCACAGCAGTTTCATTATCAAGCGGAACAACAATCGTTTCATTCACAAAACTCTGAGGGATACCATCGGAAGAAGTATTCCCAAACGTTACCAACCCTGAGCCCGCTTTCACCAATAACGAATCGCTGTGTCCATGATAGCAACCTTCAAATTTTAATATTTTGTTTCGTTTCGTATATCCTCTTGCGAGGCGAATGGCGCTCATTACCGCTTCTGTCCCTGAGCTTACAAATCTTATTTTTTGAACATAGCTGTTGTTTGATAAAATTAACTCTGCCAGTTCATTTTCAAGAGCTGTCGGTGCACCAAAGGAGCTTCCGTTATCTACTGTTTTTTTTATCGCCTGAATAACTTTGTCATTTGCATGTCCTAATATCAAAGGTCCCCAGGAGCCGCAATAATCAATAAATTCGTTTCCATCTGCATCCCATATATGTGAACCTTTTCCACGTTCAATGAATAACGGAGTACCTCCTACTGAACGAAATGCACGTACAGGGGAATTAACTCCTCCAGGAAAATAATTTTTTGCTTTTTCAAACAAAGCCTGTGATTTTTCTCTTTTAAGTGGCATAGAACAGATGCTGAATTGTTGGGTGCAAATATATATCTTTGAATTTGATTTTTTATACTTATCAGATAAACAGAACTACATACGTTAGCACTAACAGATGAACACCCCAATATTAAAATCAATGACTTACGAAAATTCACTTGCCTTTGCATTGCAACAGGATACGAAGGACCCGTTAAAAAACTATCGTGAAAAATTCTACTTCCCAAAGATGGGTGCTCGTGAAGTAGTTTATTTTACAGGTAATTCGCTAGGGTTACAACCTAAAAACACACAAGATTATATATTAAATGAGCTGGAAGATTGGGCAACATTTGGAGTAGAAGGCCATTTCCATGCTCGAAATCCATGGTTTACCTATCATGAGCAATTTGCCGAGCCACTTTCAAAAATTGTAGGTGCCAGGCCAACGGAAGTAGTGGTCATGAATCATCTAACTGTAAACCTGCATTTGCTGATGGTTAGTTTTTACCGTCCCGATAAAAAGAGATACAAAATTTTATGTGAAGCAAAAGCATTTCCTTCTGATCAGTATGCACTTGAATCTCAGGTTCGCTTTCACGGTTTTCAACCAGAAGATGCTATTATCGAAGTAGGTCCTCGTAGCGGTGAGTATTGTATCCGACAGGAGGATATTCTTGAAGCCATCGATAAAAATAAGGATTCACTGGCATTGATAATGATAGGTGGTGTTAATTATGCGACCGGACAGGTTTTTAATATGAAGGACATTACCCAGGCAGCTCATCAGGCTGGTGCAATTGCAGGTTTTGACCTGGCTCATGCTGCCGGAAACATTAAGCTGGAATTACATGACTGGAACGTGGATTTTGCATGCTGGTGCTCGTATAAATACTTGAACTCCAGTCCGGGCGGCATTTCAGGAGCATTTATACATGAAAAACACCTGGATAACCCGGATATACCACGTTTTGCCGGATGGTGGGGCACCGATAAACATAACCGTTTTAAAATGGAAAAAGGATTTCACCCGGTAGCTACTGCAGAAGGATGGCAACTTAGTAATGTTCCCGTTTTATTACTTGCTGCACACAAAGCTGCTATTGATCTGTTTGATGAAGTGGGTATGGATGCTTTAATTTCTAAATCAGAAAAACTAACGGATTACCTGGAATTCATCATCCATGACATCAATAAAAACCTTGAACATAAACTGGAAATTATTACTCCAGCCGAAAGAAAACAAAGAGGTTGTCAACTCTCCATCGTAGCCCATCAAAGGGGTAAGGATTTGTTTAATAAACTCATGCAGAATGGTGTTATTTCTGACTGGCGAGAACCCAATGTGATCCGTTGTGCACCAGTTCCCATGTACAACTCTTTTGAGGATATTTACAGATTTGGAGAAATTTTAAAAAGCATATTGTAATCTTAGCAAATTTATGGTAAAAGAACGTTGATTTTGCAACATTAAATGAAGCTATCCGTTGATCTATCACAAGAAATACCTTATTGTAAAATTACTGGTTGAAAATCTGAGTAATTATGAACTGATGGGCATTTACCGGCCTTCAGCTTATTTGAATGGTGTAAAAAATTATTGTACCGAATGCCAGATCGAATTGTATAAAAAACCCCTTGAAAAAGGAGAAAACAGGGTTCTAAATGCAGTTCTTTTTGCTCCACATGGATTTGGTGAACATTTACAACAAGGAAGTTTACTAACTTTACGGAACGGAATTACAACAGAGGCCAAAGGATTGGTTCTTGAAATTATCGGATATAAAGACATTTAAATTTTGAAAAAAATTAAACAGATTATCTTCCTGCTTTTTTTTATTGGTATGGGTGTGCATGCATTTGCACAACCTTCTACTGATGACCAATTAGCGTATCAGTTTTATCAAAACAAAGAATTTGATAAGGCCTTGGTATATTATGAAAATCTGTACAATAAAAAGTCCAACCAACAATATTATCTCCCTTATTTAAACTGTTTACTCGAAATAAAGGATTTTAAAAAAGCAGAAAAAGTAATTAAAAAACAAATCAAACAAAATCCGGATAATCTTAATTTTGTTGTTGACCTTGGCAAGCTTTATTTCAAGGCACAGGAAACAGATAAAGCAAAAAGCTCATGGGAACAAGCTGTTAAATCGATAAGAACGGATGACCAGGTTTTTAATACAGCCGGTGCGTTTATTACAATTAACCAATACGATTTAGCCATTGACACGTATCTGAAAGGTCGAAAAATTTCTCAGAACAATTACCCTTATAGTTTTGAACTTGCAGAAGTTTACAATATGAAAGGTGATAAACTGGCAATGATCAGTGAATACCTGGATATACTTGAAATGAATGATTCGTATATTCAAACTGTACAAAATGCATTGCAAACTACCTTTAATAATGATGCCAATCCTCAACAAAATGAATTACTGAAAACCGAGTTACTGAAACGCATTCAACGGAATCCTGATAAGACCATTTTTTCTGAATTGCTTATTTGGATGCAAATACAACTAAAAGATTGGGAAGGTGCATTTGTCCAAGCCAAAGCTCTGGATAAACGCAAAAAAGAAGAAGGTGCACGTGTTATGGGACTGGCTCAGTTGTTTACCCAGAATGAAAGTTACGACATTGCAACACGCGCTTATCAATATGTGCTTGCCAAAGGCAAAAACAATTATTTCTATACCGACGCACAAAAGGGTTTATTAAATGCTGCGTATCAGAAAATAACAACTAAAGGTAATTCTACTTCCCTCGAACTTACAGAGCTGGAAAAAAATTTCCAAATAACGATCAATGAACTTGGGAAAGCAGCAAATACGGTGGATCTGATGAAAAAACTTGCTCATCTCCAAGCTTTTTATTTGAATGAAACAGCTGAAGCGGTTGCATTACTGGAAGAGGCAATCGCATTGCCACAAATTGAACCTCACCTGAGAGCTGATTGTAAATTGGAGTTAGGGGATATTTTACTTGTTACAGGTGATATTTGGGAAGCATCATTACGTTATTCGCAGGTAGAAAAAGAATTTAAACATGATGCCATCGGACAGGAAGCGAAATTTCGTAATGCTAAAATTTCATACTATACAGGCGATTTTAAGTGGGCGCAATCACAATTGGATGTATTAAAAGGAGCTACATCCAAATTGATTGCAAATGATGCAATGGATCTTTCCTTGCTCATTAGTGATGCACTTGCCATAGACAGCAACACGGCGCCTTTAATGATATATTCACGTGCTGACCTCCTTGCTTTTCAAAATAAAGATGATGTGGCTATTCTAACCCTGGATTCCATCAATACCCTGTTTCCAAATCACGCATTGGCAGATGATATCCTGTACAAAAAAGCAAAACTGGAAATAAAGCATGGTAAATACACAGAGGCTGCCGGTTTTTATGAAGCCATTCTTACAAATTATGGAACAGATATACTCGCAGATGATGCACTCTTTAACCTGGCTGATTTAAATGAAAATCAATTCAAAAATAATAACAAGGCGAAAGAATTGTATCAACAGTTACTTGAAAAATATCCAGGCAGTTTGTATGTTGTAGAAGCACGCAAACGTTTCCGGAAATTACGCGGTGATACCATTAATTAAAAAAATTATGATCATATACAATGTTACTGTAAATATCGAACACGATGTACACGACGAATGGCTAAACTGGATGAAAAATGAACACATCCCGGATGTAATGAAGACCAACTGTTTTGTAGAGAACAGGATCTGTAAAGTTCTGGTAGATGAAGAACAAGGTACCACCTACTCTATTCAATACACAGCACCGGATATGCACACACTTGAAAAGTACCAGCGAGAACACGCTCCACGTTTGC
>CAZMRM010000322.1:0-4701 GCA_964568515.1 uncultured Chitinophaga sp.
AAAGATATTATTGTGCTTGCCGAAGGCCGTTTGGTGAACTTAGGATGTGCAACATGTCACCCTTCTTTTGTAATGAGTAATTCATTTACCAACCAAACACTAGCTCAAATCGAGTTGTGGTTGAATAGTGATAAATACGAAAACAAAGTATATACCCTTCCAAAACAACTGGATGAAAAAGTTGCCCGTTTGCACTTGAAAAAAATCAATTGCGAATTGGAAGAATTAACTGCTGAACAAGCTGAATATATTGGAGTTCCTATTAAAGGACCTTTTAAATCAGATATGTACAGATACTAATAAATACGGTATAAAAAACAAGAGGAAAGAGTCTACACTCTTTCCTCTTGTTTTTTATGTTTTTGATGACTGATTTAATTATAAATATGAAGAATATTCCCGTCAAAAGTGTTTTGATAAGCTTTTAAAGGAATACTTGCAGGAGCTTTTAAAACAGAGCCATCCGTTAATAAAAATTCAGAATGACAACAGGTATCCACGGCTATAATATTGCTGTCATTTACAACTATCTTCGCACAGGGATCTTCAGGCTGATAAGTACAGTTTCTGTCATAAGCCATGAATTCAGTATTGGATTTCCGATATACCAAAATACCACGAACACCTGCATTATCAATGTAAGTCCAACCACCAACAACAGTAAGTTTAATATAAGTAGGGTTACTTAAGTAAATGTAAACGTCTACGCCAACCTGAGGGATAGGAGTGGTGTTCTCTTTTCTGCAAGTGATCGAGGTGAATGAAACCAAGAGAAAAAAAATGAGATAGCGGTACTGCTTCATTTGAAGTTGTTGTTATGTTACAAAGTTACTAACAAATTTTAAAGGATAACGCTTACTTGGGCAGTGTATTTGAAAGGAATGTGTTTTTCTTTTCAAAGAATATTCGCTTATAATTGTACGTTATTAAAGCAACTGTAGCATTTTTTGATAATTTTGCCCCTTAATCCTGTTCTATTTTCCTCATGAACTATTTAAATAAAAAATCATTTTTTCGTAAACTTATTTTGCTTTTTATTTGTCTGGCTCCACTAATGAGTATTGCCCAGGAACAAAAGAGCAGTGAGAAGGCGCCGGCTACTTCCCGTGCTCAGCGGAAAAAGCTGAAAAAGAAATGGAAAGAAGACAGGAGGATGGAACGTGATGAAAAAAAGGCCATTAAAGAACATCATAAGCGCATTCAGTCGAAGCAGACCTTAAAGCGCATGAAAAAAGAAAGAAAAAAGGGAGAGAAATTAAGAGAAAATAAAAAAGAGCCCTGGATTGTCAGAAAATTCAAATACAGGCGCAAACATTAAGTTTAAATAAAAGAATAAGAGCTTTGAATAAAAAAATTGCTTGTTATTAAAATTTACTTCCCGCTTATTGCGAATTAATAATTATTGATTATAATTGTAACGTTTTAATCAGCATCCCATCATGTTAATGTTGCAAGTATTCAGTTGTAAGCATCTGCCAAAAAACATAAACTTAACGTAGGGTCTATTGAAAGCACTTTTAAAAAAGGCTTTTTGTGTCAGATGCAGCGGAGTTGTATATAAGTATTAATAATTTACGAATAGAAAAAATACATAATCCTGTATAAATAATTATATATTTACTGAGTTCCATTATAATTAATGGAAATTGAATACATAAATACGAGCATATGATAAGACGGTTACTCAAGACATTCTCTATTATTATTGCATCTGTGAGCTTTGTACATGCTCAAAATGACGCGGCGATAAAAATAAAACTTACCGACAAAACCAATAAGGAGACTATTCCTTTTGCCAATGTAATTGTTGAAACCGGTGGAATTCAAACCGGTGCCGGAACCACCAATATGGATGGAGAAGTGGTGATAAAACCATTAAATCCTGGAAAATACAATGTAAAAGCAACTTATGTTGGCTATCAACCGGTGGAAATAAAAGATGTTATTTTAACTGTTGGTAAAACAGCTTACCTAAACATAGAGATGAACAACACTGCCCAGGATTTGGGTGTTGTAGAAGTGGTGGAATGGACAAAACCTTTGATAGATCCGGATACAAAATCAGGAGCAACAGTTACTGCCGAAG
Source organism: uncultured Chitinophaga sp. (assembly GCA_964568515.1). GTDB lineage: Bacteria > Bacteroidota > Bacteroidia > 2-12-FULL-35-15 > 2-12-FULL-35-15 > 2-12-FULL-35-15. The sequence goes on from CAZMRM010000322.1 coordinate 2,087, forward strand.
AGTATCGTAACATGGCTACCAAAAATATCAGTTCCGTTGCAGCTACTACAGCCGGTGTGTATCAGCAGGATGAAGGTGCTGCATTGAATATGCGCGGTGCCAGAAGTGAAGGGACCTCTTATTATGTGGATGGACAAAAAGTGATCGGTAGTCTGGCAGTACCTCAGTCAAGTGTTGCGCAGGTAACAACCATTGTCGGTGGAACACCGGCCGAATATGGTGATGCGGTCGGAGGGGTAATTTCTATTACAACAAAAGGACCTGAAAGCAGATATTCCGGAGGTATTGAAGCAATTTCATCCGGATTGGGTGAAAAAAACAGCAACAGCAGAGGATTGGACGCATATGGTTATAACTTCTTAGGGTTTTCATTAAGTGGTCCCATTCTCTTAAAAAAGGATTCCGTTTATAAAAAAGCATTATTGGGTTTTAGTGTTTCCGGGCAAGTTACCTATGAAAAAGACCCGACACCTCCCAGCCTTGGATTTAAACAAATAAAAAGCGATAAACTTGCTGAGTTAAGGAATGATCCGGTTCGCTTGAATCCTAATGGATCCGGTTATGTATTGAATTCGCAGTATGTAACAGCCAGCGATATGGAAAGAATCAGAGCACGTAACAATGTGGACAGAAAAGGATTTTTGCTTGCAGCAAAAGTTCAGTACCAGCCCACTATTAATTTAGGTATCACATTGGGTGGAAACATGGACTACAATACACGTAAAGATTTTGTGTATGAAAATGCTTTGTTTAACTATGAGAACAATCCCCGAATCACCAATACTACCTGGAGAACATTTGCAAAAATTACTCAGAAATTTAACGCAGGCTCTGCACTTGAACAGGAAAAATCTTCCTCTCTGATTAAAAATGCTTATTTCACACTACAGGGAAGTTTTACACGTACACTTGGTAAATCCGAAAATAGCAGACATGGTGAAAACTTTTTTGATTATGGTTATGTAGGAAAATTTGAACTGGAAAAAAGACCTGCTTATGTGTTTGAAACCAGATCCGTTTACGATGTGGATGGTGACGGCAAAATTGATACAGTAGCCGCCTTTTGGCAAAATGGTTTTGCTGATGTAAGTTATAAATTTACACCGAGTGATAAAAACCCTTATGCGGCAGCTTATACCAAACAGTTTTATAACATTACGGATCCATCCCAAATACGTAATATTTTTGATGTCGAAAATGGATTAGGACTCGGCAATGGTGACCAACCTGCTAGTGTTTACTCTATCTGGTACAATTCAGGAACAATTTCCAACTTGTATTCAAAAAGTCAGAACGATCAGTTTCGTGTTTTTTCTAATTTTTCTGCCGATATAAAGGATCATGCGATTCAGGTGGGGGTGGAGTATGAACAACGTACAGAAAGTTTCTATGCACTAAGCGCTACCGGCTTATGGACACTCATGAGACAGCTGGCAAACAATGAACGTCAGAATTTGGCTGATAAAGATATCAATTCTGCATTTTTAAATACAGACTTAAGTACCGGTCCTGATGATTACTATGATTTTAATCGCGCTTATTCCGGAAATCAAAATAAATTTTCTAAAAGCCTAAGAAATGCCTTAGGACTTAATGCTAATGGAATTGATTTTATAAATATAGATCAATACGATCCTTCTTTATATAACTTAAGCATGTTTAGTGCAGCTGATTTGTTAAATCAGGGGGGGACACAAATGGTGGCTTACAACGGATTTGATCATACAGGTAAAAGAATTACAGGAAGCCCTTCCCTCGATGATTTTTTTAACGGTAAAGATGCAGATGGTTATAATACCCATGCAATCGGAGCCTATCGTCCCATTTATATAGCCGGTTATATCCAGGATAAATTTGACTTTAAGGATGTGAAATTTAACATCGGTTTACGCGTGGATCGTTTTGATGCAAATCAAAAAGTATTGAAAGACCCTTATTTATTATATGATGCAGTGAAGGTTGGAGAATTAAGTATTCCTAACAAACCTGCAAACATTGGTGACGATTATGTTCCATATGTAAAAAATATTACCAGGCCCGATGTAGCGGAAATAACAGGGTACAGAAATGGAGACACCTGGTATGATGCATATGGTAATGAAGTAACTGACCCGACAACTGCATTGGCTGGTACAGCCGGAGGTATCTATCCATACCTTGTTGAACCAACTAAAACAGAAGCTTCTCAAATCAATTCAAAGGCATTTAAGGATTATGTTCCTCAGGTGAATTTAATGCCTCGTATAGCATTTGCCTTCCCTATTTCGGATGAGGCCAATTTCTTTGCCCATTATGATGTATTAACACAACGTCCCGGATCCGGTGTTACCAGAATGGATCCATTTGCGTACCTGAACCTCCGTAACAATCTGACCGGATTTATTTCAAATCCGAATCTGAAACCGGAACGCACAACCGATTATGAATTGGGTTTTGCGCAGGTCTTGACTGAAAGAAAAAATTCTGTAATTACGATGTCTGCTTTTTATCGTGAGTTAAGGGATCAGATTCAAACATCCAGGTATTACATGGCTTATCCAAATACCTACAACACTTATAAAAACATTGATTTTGGAACGGTAAAAGGTTTTTCAGTAGGATATGATCTCAGAAGG
>CAZMRM010000323.1:0-2437 GCA_964568515.1 uncultured Chitinophaga sp.
TTTATTTGAATCGGCAGCAGGTGTTTATAAAAATAGGCTCGTGGGCATCATTCTTACAGGGGCCAATAGTGATGGAGCGGTTGGTATAAAAAACATTGCTGAAAATGGCGGGACGACTATCGTACAAAGACCGGATGAGGCTTTATTTTCAGCCATGCCTCTTGCATCCATAGAGACGGAAAAAGTAAATCATATTTTTACCTTGTCAGAAATTCAATCTTTTTTATTAAATAGCATTCAATAAAAATGAAAAGGATAAACAAAGCAACTGTATTAATTGTAGATGACAAACCAGCCAATATTATGGCCCTTGAAAACCTGCTGGAAGGGAATGATAGAATTTTGTTAAGTGCTACTAATGGAAAAGATGCTCTTACCACCACTTTAAATAAAGAGATTGATCTGATCATTCTTGACGTACAAATGCCTGAAATGGATGGTTTTGAAGTGGCTCAGATATTAAAATCAAATAAAAGGACAAAGGATATACCTATTATTTTTGCTTCCGCTGAAAAAAAAGAACATAAATTTATGATGAAAGGATATGAAGAAGGAGCGTTTGATTACTTTTTTAAACCTCTTGATCCTGAAATTGTAAAAGCAAAGGTTTCTGTGCTTCTGAAAGTGGAATTGCAAAAAAAAGAATTAATCGAAAAAAACCTTTCCCTTGAAAAATCGGCTTTGTTGATTAATAACTCTGTAGATATCATAGGGATCATCGATATAGCAACATTTAAGATAGAGGAAATTAATAATTCATTCTCGACCATTCTTGGTTATAGCATTGAAGAAGCCCAGGAAGCGCCCTTAACATTTTTTCTCAGTAATGAAGACAGGATCCTTGTTCAGAAACTGAGTAAAACGACGAAGGAGCAATTGTCTTTTGAAACCCGCATTTATTGTAAAGACAGGAGTATAAAATGGTTGCTGTGGAATATTGTTGTGAAATATGGAAAATGGTTCGCCAATGCCAGAGATGTGACAGAAATGAAGCAGGTGGAAAAAATCAGGAACTATGTAGCAACTGTTGTAAAGCAATCGAGTGATGCAGTTTATATTCATGATGATGAGGGAAAAATAATATCATGGAATGAAGGTGCCGAGGAGATTTATGGGTATAGTGAAAAGGAAGTTATTAAAATGAAAGTATGGAATATTGTTCCTGAATCAAAAATAACTGAAACGGAAGAACTGATTAGTAAGGTATTTTCAGGGGAAAAAGTACAGGATATTGAAGCAAAACGTATTACAAAACATGGTAAATTGATAGATGTATTATTCTCCGCTTCAATGATAATTGATGAAAGTACTGAAAAAAAAGCAATTGCCATAAATGAAAAAGACATTACCCAGCAAAAAATCGCTGATGAAAGAATCAGGCAGTTGAATGCTGATTTGCAAAATAACGTTACTCAGCTTGAACTTACCAATAAGGAGCTTGAATCGTTCTCCTATTCTGTTTCTCATGATCTGAGGGCACCTTTGAGAGCTATAAACGGATATACCAAAATGATCGAAGAGGATTATTTAAAAATAATGGATGAAGAACAAAAAAGATTATTTGAAAATATCCGGTCGAATGCTGAAAAAATGGGTATACTGATTGACGATCTCTTGTCATTTTCAAGATTAGGAAGAAAACCTGTTCAGAAATCTAAAATTAACACAAAAGAAATAGTAGAAAATGTATTGAATGATATTGAGAAATCAACAAGCTATCGGGCATCAGTAAAAATACATCCGCTTGCTCCTTCAAATGGGGATCCTGCTTTGCTGAACCAGGTATGGACAAATCTTATCTCAAATGCAATAAAATATTCATCGAAAAAAGAACATCCTGAGGTAGAAATCGGTTCGATTCAATCGGGAGAGGAAACGATTTATTATGTGAAAGATAATGGTGCAGGTTTCGACATGAAATACATGGAAAAACTATTTGGGGTGTTTCAGCGTCTTCACAGCGAAAGCGAATTTGAAGGCACCGGAGTTGGTTTGGCAATTGTACATCGTATTATTACTAAACATGGAGGGAGGATCTGGGCTGAAGCTAAAGTAGATGAAGGGGCAATTTTTTATTTTACAATATAAGGTCATGGGGTTGACAGGCAGTGCAAACATTGTGAATACCGATATATTTGCCCGGATAATCGAATTCCTAAGTTAGGGAAAAACAATAATTGGTATTATGAAACAACGTGTAATTATAATCCATTTATAGCAAAATGGTCAAGTGAAGATGGATATAGGAGCAGTAAAGAACCTGAGTTCCTTTTACTAAATGAACAAGAATGAAAAATTTTAATATCAATAATTCAATGAATTCATATATAAGACGAGTTTAAGTGATTTCCTGTTACATCAGGATTTGCAAGAATGCGAGAGAATTACGGGGTATTAAAAATTTATTCTCTTCTTTTTCTTTTTTTCAAGAAAAAAG
>CAZMRM010000323.1:2447-4675 GCA_964568515.1 uncultured Chitinophaga sp.
ATTCCTTTCTTTATTAAAAAGCAAAAGTAAGCAGAGCGGTTAATACCGTTTATATACAAGGTTTTTATAAGATAGTAATCTTAATTTGGAACCCTGTGTCTGGTTGGTTTTAGTCGTGAAAAGACAATGTTAGGTTACCAATTCGTTACCGATAGCAATCGAAAAAAAGAAACTCCTGATGATGATTGAATGTTTTCTTTTCTTGTGAATTTGATATCTTGTTATTCGGCAATTCCTTGCAGAAAAATGAAATTTAGAATAGTGACCAAAGGTTTTTAGTATATAGAGTTATGACTTCATTAATTGGATTGATTAAAATTATAAAGATGATTGGACTAAAATATATGTTTTCTGTGATATTGATTTTGATTTTTCAAGTGGGTTTTGGTCAAAAACCTAATCAAAGATATATTACACTTATTAAATCTGCCGAAAGATATTATTTCTTAAAAAATTATAAGCAATCCGCTGCAACCTACTCTTCAGCTTTTAAAGCAAATAAAGGGGAAGCATTACCTGAACATAGGTATAATGCTGCTTGTGCATGGGCAATGACCGATAATAAAGACAGTGCATTTCATCAATTAAACATTTTAGCAAACAAAGCAAATTATAGTGATTATGAAAAAATATTTTCGGAGCCCAATTTAATGACAATTCATAAAGATAAACGGTGGAAGCCACTTCTATTATTGATACAGAAAAACATTGAGAAAAAAGAAGGCCTGTTAAATAAACCGTTAATTAAGCTAATAGACAGTATTTATAACGATGATCAAAATCTTAGAATGGAAGTTATTGAAATACAAAAAAATGGCAGTAATTCTAAAGAAATAAAAGAAAAATGGAAAATAATCAAGGAAAAGGATTCAGTTAACTTACTAAAAGTAAAAAATATAATAGAAAACTACGGTTGGTTAGGTGCAGATGTAATTGGAGAAAAGGGAAATCAATTTTTATTTTTAGTGATTCAAAATTCCGATCAAAAAACACGGGAAAAATACTTGCCAATAATGCGTGAAGCTGTTAAAAAGGGAGATGCAAAAGCAAGCACATTGGCGCTGTTAGAAGATAAAGTTGCATTGGGTCAGGGCAAAAAGCAAATTTATGGTAGTCAAATTATTACTGACAATGAAACCGGAGAAAGTAAAATTGCTCCTATCGAAGATTCTTTAAATGTTAATAGAAGGAGAGCCAATGTTGGGCTTGAACCATTGGAAAATTATGCTGCCCAGTGGGGACTTGTTTTAAAAACAAAAGAAGTAGTAAAAAAAGAAAAAATATTAAATAATGATTTTGCAACGGCTATCGAGATTCAAGATTCTGTTGTTGGACCTGTAAATACTGCAAGAGGTTATGGAAAACAACGAGAATTTTATTATAATGGTGATTTAAAAGAAGAGAACTCTGTATGGTTTAAATTAACAATTGATAGAGATACAATTTTAACTTTTGATATAGTGCCATTAGACAGCTATGATGATTACGATTTTATGATTTTTAAATGTTCCAGTCCGGATTGTATCGAAAAAATAAAGACTAATGCAATTAAACCGGATAGATGGTGTTTCAGTGTTAATTATGATAAAAACGGATCCACGGGTCTTTCGGAGCATACTAATAATAGTTACCTATACTCCGGCCCAGGAAATGGCTACGTATCGGCTATTAAAGCTAAAGCTGGAGACACCTTTTATCTTATGGTTAATTGGCCTGCTATTTATAATAGAACACCAAAAGGTTTTAAAATTTATTTTTATAACTATTGGCGTCACAAACCAAAAAGATTTGCTGATCAAAAAACTTTAAATCACAGTACAAAACCTAAACAAATTGTTCTTGAAAATGTTCAGTTCGAAACAAATAAATCTATTCTTTTACCCGATTCAAAATTGGTACTTGACAAACTGGTTGCCGAAATGAAAAAAAATAAAAATATGGAAATTGAAGTACGTGGGTACACTGATAACACAGGTGATGAAAAACAAAATCAATTTCTTTCCGAAAATAGAGCAAGAGCTGTTGTATATTACCTAATTTCAAAAAATATAGATAAATCAAGACTTAGCTATAAAGGATTAGGTAGCTCAAAACCAATTGCATCAAATGATACAGAAGAAGGTAGAAACAAAAACAGAAGAGTTGAATTTATAATTTTGAGGATATAAATAATATTGAGTATCGGGAACTTTGTCCCAAATTTATTCTCTTCTTTTTCTTTTTGTCTT
>CAZMRM010000324.1:0-4657 GCA_964568515.1 uncultured Chitinophaga sp.
GTTGGTCAGATTTACAACCTGGATGGCGACTGGAGTACTTTCCTGTTAACCTGGTCGTTGCTCTGTGTACCACTTGTTTATGTACTTCGCTCCTCCATTACTTCTTTATTATACATAGTACTTATAACGCTGCGTGCTGCTAATGACGGGTATAGCTGGGACTCACACAAAAGCATATACGATTTCTGGTTGTTGCTCCTTCTGGTCCTTCCGCATTATTACTTTATTTATAAGAAAAGACCGGACAGCAATTTCACTATATTTCATCATTGGTTTGTTCCTTTATCCTTTACCATAGTATTAGGAGGATTGAGTGAAAAAAATGACGAACTTATTATTATGGCCTACCTGAGTTTGTTTAGTTGTTTTTACCTGATCGGGAATACTCTTGTTGAATCACAAAAAACAAGAAATAACGGGTATCTCGTAATCGGTTCTTTAGCCACTATCGGTTTGCTGCTGAGTCTTACTTTTGAATGGTACTGGAAAGATGTGTATCGCCATTTTTACAGGCTGAACAGTAGTTTGTTTTCGCAGGAATTCAATGTATTGGCTATTCTTACAATAACAGCAGGGATCTTACTCTATCGGAAAATAAAGCAAACTTCTCTTTCAGCCATCATACCTTTTGAAATTACTTTTGCAGTGCTCATCTTCGTATTTGTGGTGGGAACCGGTTCTCCTATTGCTGCACAACTGTTGGTCAATCTTATTTTACTGGGATCAGGTATATGGATAGCAAAAGAAGGAGCTACTAAAGATCACCTGGGAATTTTGAATTCCGGTTTATTAATCATAGCTGTTTTGGTTATCTGCCGTTTTTTTGATTCCAATATCAGTTTCGTGATCCGGGGGCTTTTATTTCTTGCTGTAGGAACTCTCTTTTTTATTATGAATAATCGTATGCTTAAAAAACGCAAACAACATGAAGACTAAAAAGGTGCTTATTTTTTTATTTGCTTTGGTTGTATTGGCACAGCTATACGTTCCTGCAAAAATGATCTTTGATTATGAAGTCATCTTCAAAAATGGAACAGAGTTGAAATTAAAAGTGGAACCTATGGATCCTTCCGACCCTTTTCATGGTAAATATATTGACCTGAGCTATACGGAGCAGGAATTTGAAGTTGAAAACCCGCAAGACTTCACCAGAGAGGAAAAAATATATGTTTTATTTGATACAGATAAAAATGGTTTTGCACAGATTGATACCATTGTAAAGGACAAACCGGATGCAGGGATTTTTGTGCAGGCAAAAGTAAAATACAGTGTTAATCAGAATGATTTCGGCAATCCAAAAAACAAAAGAATAGGGATCGACTATTCTTTTAAACGCTTTTACATGGAAGAGTCAAAAGCTGCGCAAGCAGAAGAGCTGTATCGTGAATCAACCCGGGATACCAATCAGGTTGCATATGCGATTGTTAATGTTTTAAATGGAAAAGGTATCGTAAAAAATGTGATGATCAATGGAAAACCAATAAAGGATCTAGTGAAAGATTCGAAACAGTAATTAAATTCAGAACTTCTGGTCATTATAAATAAGAGTTTACTGCCCGAATAGAATTCCCTGCTTGACATTAAATTTGGCTATCGGGAATGTTATACAAAAGAATTTAGCTTCAGGATTACCCTCATTGCCAAACCTGACAGGATTTTTGGTACAAAGTTCCCGATAGCGACTTAAGTTTATTTAACGGCAATATTCCGGTGATTTTTAGTAAATCCACGGCACTTCTGCAAAGATTCGTAACTTTAAACGCTATGGAAAATTACAGTGTTATTCTCTTTACCCTGGCCATTATGATCGGCCTTTCTGCCATTGCAGGTAAAATAAAAATACCCTATCCGGTTTTATTGGTCATTGCCGGAATGGCAGTAGGTTTTATTCCTGCATTGCCTAAGCTGGAGCTGGATCCCGAAGTGGTTTTCCTGCTGTTTTTACCGCCTTTACTATATGATGCCGCTTTTAATATCTCCCCCAAAGAGTTTAGGATACATTTCAACACCATCAGCACACTGGCCATTTCATTGGTATTCATAACCGTTATCGGTATAGCCGTTATTGCACATTATTGTATTCCCGGAATGAGCTGGCCTTTATCATTTGTATTGGGTGCTATTCTTTCTGCGACAGATGCAGTAGCTGCAATGAGTGCTACGAAAGGACTCAATCTCTCCAAAAAAACGATAACCATACTCGAAGGTGAAAGTTTGATCAACGATGCCTCTGCACTCGTCGCTTACCGTTTTGCATTGGCCGCTGTAACCGGTGCATCCTTTGTATTGTGGAAGGCAAGTTTAAGTTTTGTTATCCTCATGGCTGGTGGTTTTTTAGTGGGATTCGTGCTTAATAAAATAGTCACGTTTATTCTTGGAAAAGTGAGAGACAATGACATGGTAGTGCTCAGCCTCATTTTGATCACGCCGTTTGTAACCTATTCCATAGCGGAAGAGGTACATGTATCCGGTGTAATCGCCGTTGTAACATTGGGCCTGGGAATGGCGCGTTTTGAAAGCACTGTAACAACAGACGGAGTGAAGCAACATTCGAGAAATGTATGGGAAGTAATTGTTTTTTTGCTGAATGGCGTTGTATTCATTTTAATTGGTCTTGAATTCCCAATAATTGTACAACACATTGAACATGAAAACATATTGCCGTATATCGGTTATGCTGTTCTGATCTGGATCGTGACACTGGTAGTCCGCACAGTCCGCACGTTCATGCAACAACAAAATTTAAGAAAGTCATTTAAAAATGGAAAAGGAAAGGTATCTGAACAAGCGCTGCTCAATTTTAAAAACAGCGTCATCATCAGCTGGTCGGGTATACGTGGTATTGTATCCCTGGCAATTGCCATTGCATTGCCAGAAACACTGGCAGATGGAACACCTTTTCCGCAACGGGAAGCCATTATTTTTATTTCTGTTGCTGTTGTCCTGCTCACACTCATTGTACAGGGCTTAACATTACCACTCGTAGTAAGGGCGCTTAGAAAAACAGACGATGATCAAAGGCAAGGAGGCAAATAAGGTAAGAGGTACCCGGCCCTTTATTATTTTAAAAGTAAGGATAATGACATTAGGAATGACCTTGTCAAAATATTATTAGAACAGAACAATAAGAAGTTTTGTATTCGTCTCTACCTGTTTATAAGGACATTCAGATTTCCTCAAAAAATTCGGCCATAGAAATTTTGAAATATTTACATATGGCATCCAAAGTACTTACACTTATATTTGCCTGAGCAGTTTCTATCCGACCAATATGAATATTTGTATCATTATAAAAATCCTCTTGAGTAATATTATTTTTTTCTCTTAAAGCTTTAATTTTGTGGGCGATTTTCTTTAAAAGGATTTTGTTTTTGATCTGAGCCATAGTAAGACAAGTATCACAATTCTCTTTTAAAATAATAATGACGTATTTGTCATTTTGTTTAAAAATCTTTATTACATTTGTCAAAAAAATTGTCAAATGAATTTTAACTTAAAGCTATACTTAAAACCTGTTATCATCAGCCTCATCAAAGATCATCTCCTGAATACCCGATTAATGGATGGTCTTTCAGAACTTGGTTTTTATTCCGATAATTATCACTTAAACCTGGCGGATTCTATTTTTAAATTGATGGGAATAAAAGAAGGAGAAGATGAGTTATTTGAAGTGTATTTGAATTGGTGCAGTAAAATCAGTAAAACAGATATTTTTAAAAATGAAAATACATTAATTGAATATGCCAATGAAATTTACTGTGTCTTATCAATGGAGGTAAATTGAAAAGGTCGTACTGTGTTCCATACTCCACCCTTTCAGAGTTGTAAAGTTCATCATCATTTTTTAGTTAAAGTTTTGCCCCTTTCAGAGGTAAAGTTATAGTACAGCCTTTTATCCTTTATTAGAACCATTTATCCTTTTGTCTGGTTTTGTCGCCATGTTGTCTTGGGTATTACCTGAATCAATACGTACATTCGTTTAAATAAAACAAACAACATGAAAAAATCCGGTTATTTTTTTACTGCTTTTCTATTGGGTATTTTGTCCTGTTCCAATCCTGCATCTGAAACAAAAAATGCAGCTAAAAAAGAAAGTCCTTCGCTGGATAGCTTATTACATGCTTATTTTGAGGACCGGTTAAAGTTGTTTCCCCTGGAAGCAACTTCATTAGGTGATAACCGCTACAATGATCTGTATCCGAATACCATTTCACAAGCCTATTTAAAAGAGCTGAAGACGTTTTTTACAGATTATCAGGCAAAGTTGCTGGCATATGATCGTACGTTGTTATCGGAAAAAGATCAACGTAATTATGAGGTATTGCTTTGGGAATGTACCATTGCTTTGGAAAGTCAGAAATTTAAAGATTACCTGATGCCTGTTAATCAGATCAATTCCAATCACCTGATCATCCCGCCAATGGCTGATGGAACCGGTGTTCAGCCTTTTATTACAGTGAAGGATTATGATAACTGGCTGAAACGCCTGGATGGTTATGTGGTTTGGTTAGACACGGCTGAAGCAAACATGCGCATAGGAATGAAACAGGGATATGTCATTCCTAAATATCTTGCTTTGAAAACAGTTTCACAATTTGGTGATTTTGACCATGGACCTGTGGAAAGTCATATGTTTTACAGACCCATTAAGAATATA
>CAZMRM010000325.1:0-4653 GCA_964568515.1 uncultured Chitinophaga sp.
CAGCAAAAGAAGATGAGAGTAAGCCTGTTCTTTTCTCATCTTCTTTTGCTGCTTTATTATAGAGTTTTATAAAATGAAAAGGATCCGATACATTTTCCATTAATTCCCGGTGATAGCCATTTTTATTAATTACACTGGCCATAAAAAAACCAGGGACGTGGCCACTTGTATTCATCACTATCCTGCGAAAATCCTTTTCCGATTTGTAAGTTGATCCTGTCCAGTTATTAGCACCAGCAATACAGGCATCTATATTTTTAATCACATGTGTAGCACTGGAAACCAATATCGACTTCCATTGCAATTCAGGAGGAAGATCATCATTGTGCTCAATCACTATGGCTTTATCAATCAGATCCGCGACTCCTTCACTTAACATACCTTCCAGCAGATAGGTTATTCCTTTATGCATATCCAGCACGGGTTTGTTAAATTCGTATTCTTTTCTTAACAGGTGATGTAATTCGTGACCTGCAATCGCCCCTTTTTTGTATTTGTCAAAAAAGAAACTGAGATGAAGGCTCAAGAAAATTTTTTTATCCAAGGCCGCTGCATCGGCTCCAAATGCCGTAAAAAAAATGGTTCCATTTTCTTCAACCCCATGCATAGAGGACGGTAATTGAGAATATGCATGACCATACATCTGATCAATATACCCCGGGTCGGAGAGAGTACGCTGAAAACATTTAAAATCTTCTTCATGCAGTTTATACCGATAAATTTTTGTGACCCATTCATCCTGTTCCTGTATCCTTTTATGCAATTCCTTTTCTTTATGGGGACAAAAAACAATCTCCAATGCTTTTTTATATGCTTCTATCCCATCCTGACCAACATTTGCTTCGGCATACATTTTATTTCCATCCAGTTTGTAAAAATCAAACCAACGTTCTTCTGTTAATGGTTCACCGTTTTTCAGGTGATCCGTCAAATTCCAGAAACTATTTATCGCTTCAAAATTAATTTTCAACATAACAATCTGATTGATTAAAGTGGTTGCCAAAACTTGATAAAAGGAGCAGAACTGTTCTGCTCCTTTTCTTTTTACTATTGTGCCTGAACCTTTGTTTTGTTGCAAGACAAAAAGCCGCAGGAATTGCCTCTTAAACCACCCTTTACTTTCGATAGTTGCTCATCTTGTAATTTGGTGATCACTTCTTTATTAAGGGTCAGACCCTTATTTAATTGAATTTTAGATTTCATGGTTTCTTTTTTTTAAATGATTAATTAATAGCTATAAAAACAAGAGGCAGACAGGTAGGCTGCCTCTTGTTACACTTACTGTTATGCTTGAAGCTTACCTTTGTTGCAGGATAAGAATCCGCAGGAGTTACCTCTTAAACCACCTTTTACTTTTGACAATTGCTCATCTTGTAATTTAGTGATCACTTCTTTATTAAGGTTCAAGCCTTTATTTAATTGAATTTTAGATTTCATGGTTTCTTTTTTTAAATGTTAATAGTTGAGTTTTAAAAGAAATATAAAGGGGACCGGAAAAATATAAGTACCGGTCCCCTTTAGGTGCGTTATTGCGCTTCAATCTTTGACTTATTACAAGACAAGAATCCACAGGAGTTACTTCTAAATCCTCCTTTAACCTTCGCTAATTGATCATTTTGCAATTTGGAAATCACTTCTTTGTTCAACTGCAAACCTTTATTTAATTGGATCTTGGTTTTCATGGGTTAAATTTTATTGTTAATAATTGAGAGGTCCATTGTCTTATAAAGCATTGATTAAAACAGGATAACCGGTTTGGTTTGTGCTATTTTTGATTTCTTGTTACATGATAAAAAGCCACAAGAATCTCTCTGAGCCAATCCACCTTTAACTTTATCCAATTGATTTTCCTGCAATTTGGAAATCACTTCTTTATTAAGTGTTAAACCTTTGTTTAACTGGATTTTAGTTTTCATAACACTTATTATTAAATTGTTAATATACAGTCAAAGCTTTTAAGACATTAGACTACTGTTGGTCTTTTCGTGTGCGCACACTATTTTGATTTTCGTCTTTTGCTACGGCCGTTAACAAAATCAGAAAATAAAATTCAAACATTAATTGCCTGTCCGGTTTCTTTCTTCCTCATTTCCAACTTCCTTTTCTTCTACCTGAAGGGAGGTATTCCCGAACTTATATATAAGACTGATCCGGATGCTTCTGTCATCATAATAATTCTTGTATTCTACTTTTATGCTATTACTATACACGGTATAAATGGATCTGTTAGTAGAAAACAGATCTCTTCCCGTCACTGCTATCGTCAGTTTTTTCTTCAACAGTAAAAATTTCAACGCCAGGTCGAATTGACTAAAGGATGTATTGGTTGCCAGATCAGCACTTCCTGGAAAATTAAACCAGTAGCTTGCATTGAGCAGGATACTACCGGATTTATTCAAAGTGAAATCATTACTGGTAGAAATAAATGCATTGAATGATTTCAGTTTTTGTCTGGTAAACACCAATTGTGAAGTTGATCTGCTATAGAACATGTTGAATGAGTTTGCACTTTCCCACCATTCATACTTATTGAATAGCCAGGTTTCTGTGAGTCCGATTAAATCCGTATGAAAAAAATTACGAACCGTGATTATCTGAGAATTAGTAGAAGCATATACAATGGGAAGTTGCTGAAAGCCATTTATTACATTACTGTAATATAATTTGCTGTTTAAATTTTTATAAGTATGTGCCAATTCTACATTATCTGAAAAGGAAGGTTGTAAGAACGGATTACCTTCTATATACAAATAGGGATTAGAATAAAGCCTGAAAGGGTTTAACTGTTCATAATTCGGGCGATTGATCCTTCTTCCGTAACTCAACACCAATATATTGTTTTCATTAATGGTATAAGACAGGTATGCTGTTGGAAAAAATTTTATATAGTTATAATTATTGATTTGATTCAATGTGGTGGACTGTCCCTTTGTTTGTGTTGCCTCCGTTCTTAAACCCAATTGTGCTTCCCATTTTTTGCTCAGTTTTTTTGCAGCAGAAACATACAAAGCCTCATTGTGTTCTGTATAAATAAATGCATTTGTGTTTGCAGGATCCAGAACCGGTGTATCGGATGTAGTATTGTAAAAAGAAACATCATTATCTGTTCGTGTCACTGCTACTCTTCCACCATAGCTGAGGTTGATATTTCTCAAAGGAAGCTCTACATCTATTTTTCCCGAATAATTATTCATTTTTTGTTTATTGAATGTTTGCGCCGAATAATGGCTTTGCGGGATACGTTCACCATTTGATAAAAAATTGTTATTGTAAAAATTATTGTCGTTATCCTCTTTATAAGTAAAATAATCAAGGTTTAAAATCACACGCTTTCCCAATGTATCCAATGTATAGGTAGCGTTTATATTTCCAGCGTGTTGCGCGGAATTTTCTTTTGTTACAGACTGTGTGTGAATGGTCGAATCTGCATTTTCAGTTACCTGGTTATAAAGTGTTGTTAAACTATTGTTGTCAATTTTGTATCGACTCACATCTCCAAGGTATTGCGCCCCAATCTCCCATTTGGAATTCAATGCATAGTTAATTCCTGCATTTCCGGTTATATCCGAAACAGCTACTTTCCGGGGGCTCCTGTTCACCCATAGCTGATTGGGGTAATACATTTTACTTTGATCCACGATCTGTCGTGCACCCTCTACTGTTGAAATATTACTGTAAAAAGAAACCGCATTCTTACGATAGTTAAAGCTTCCACCTGCTCTTCCGGTATTGTATGTATTTCGTGTATAAGAAGAATTGAGTGTTGCATTCCAACTATCGGCGTAAGCCGTTTTCAGTTTTATATTGATCAGTCCGCTATTTCCTTCTGCTTCATATTTTGCTGATGGATTGGTAATTACTTCTATCCTGGAAATATTGCTAACCGGTATGCTCTTTAATAAATTCACAAGTTCATCTCCACCTAACAGGATGGGTTTATCATTAATCATTACCCTCAAATTACTTTTACCGATCATGGTGATGATATCATTTCTTACGGCAACGCCTGGTGTAATCTTTAGAGCCTCTAATGCATCTGCTCCTGTTGCTGAAACACTGTTTTCAATATTGAAAACCAACCGGTCAACCTTCTGCTCTATCAATAGTTTTTTATTCACAACAGTGATCTCTTTCAAATTAGCTGTTTCTGCTCTTTGCAGGAACACATGGATCGTTGTATCCTTTGATAAATGAACAGGGATCTCTTTCAGATCAAATCCAACATAGTATACTGCAATTGTATAATCTCCTTTTTCCTGAACCGATAATGTATACCCTCCTTTTTCGTTTGAATAAGCGGTTGACACGGTGGTACTTTCTTTTTTTAAAACAACCGTTGCAAATTCCAATGCCACATTGGAAAGGTCTGTAATACTACCGGAAATACTTACCTGTGCCTTTACCATGATGTTTAAAAAAATAAATAGAAATAGAATTCGTATTTGCATAAGAATATTATTTAATAACATGTTACCCATTCAAAAAGGTCCGCACTTGAAAATAATCGTCCCGAACTTATTTATGAGTTGCGCATAACAACTATAAACTAAAAAATGAAAGATTTACTCTTCAGCCAAAAATAAAGCTGGATGCATTTTGGATTTTATCTACAAGCTGATCCGGACATGAGGGAAATTGTATCCTGATTTTTCG
>CAZMRM010000326.1:0-1907 GCA_964568515.1 uncultured Chitinophaga sp.
AACGAATGTGAGTCCCAATTTGTCCGGTAAGTTTGATAACAGTACTATCCCCGCTACAGATATGTGATTTCTTAGCAGCAGCAGTACCCCCCAAAATCTGAGCGCTTAAAAAACCGTGAATGGCACAAAAGAGAAATATAAAAAATAACCGGTTTCTCGATTCTTGTGAAAAAATAAATGTAGAAATAATTTAAATATTTGGTTTTCTTAAAGTTAGACTCACTCTCTTCAATATCCATTTTTTGAAAAAAGGAGTACAAAAATACGATATAATGGATATAAATCAAAATAAGTATAGCTTCCTTTCTTAGAAAGGACGAGAATCTAGACAAATTTTGTACTGTTTTATAATAAAGAACAAACATAAATTTTATAAAAACGGATGTTTAAAAGAGTTTAATTGAGAAAAAAGCAGATTTTATATGATAATTCAGATATTTCATCAGATAAAATAAAATTTGGGAGGTAAAAATATATAATCGTTAATTATTTGATTTTCAAATGATTAAAAAATGACTAAAAAAACGATTGAAGGGCGATGAGGGGAAAAAAATTCGCGTTTAACGTAAAAAATGACTTTTAATTTATTTTTTTGATAGAAATCAGGAGCCATGGACTTTGAGAGTACCATCTGTTTAACTTAAATCCCTTTTCTATGGAGGCAAGAGGACCTACAAAAATACTGTTGGATTTAACAGGAAGCGGCATCCAATTCATTCCTTCCATCATTTCAATTTCAAATCCATAACGTTTAAGGAGGGACTTAAAATCTTTTAAGTTCATTTCATTATATGATTGAGTATTTGTTACTCTTTGTTTCACATTTCTTAAAAAAAATCTCCAACTGGAAGGATTGGTATAGGTAAAAATGAATCTTCCCTCTTTATCCAGCAGCTGGTTAATTTTTTTAAAATACTGCTCCCAGTCTTTGAAATACCCCAGTGCTTCTATACAGAGAATCAGCGAAAATTTCTTTTTTATATCCATTTGCATGAAATCACCACAGAGTGTATGAATGTCCTTATTCCGTTCATTCAATATTTTGATTGCAGTTTCATTGATATCCAAAACAGTTATATCTTTCGAATAAGCTGTTAAAGGAATTGCAAATCTCCCAGCACCTCCTGCAATGTCTAATATTCTTTCGGTTTTGTTGTGTAAATTATTTAGAATGAAATGTAATTGGACCTCTGTTTTATAAATACCACTTCGGTTATTATATGCATTTTTATCTTTAAAATCCCAATCGTATTTCATAAGAATTGAAGAATTTGAATTAGTTATAAAAAATACCTAGTATAAACATTGCCTTATACTGCCATAAGCGTAAAAAGTTATTCCTAAAAATTAATTTGAAGAGATTTTCTGTTTTTTCAATTCTTTCAGTTTATAAAAAAAACTTACAATTAAAGTTGCCAATAGTCCACACGACAGCATTTTTTTTATTATTCCGTTAACAGATATACTGGAGGGTAATTGGAAGATCTGTAAAAGAATAAATACAATTGTTAAAGCACAAGTAATTAACCAGAAATGATAGTGTTTCTCTTGTAGACCTTGAGTGTGATCCTTTTGTTGCGGTAGTCGAAAGAAAAAAAATAAAAGAATAAGGATACCCAGTAACGAACTGGAATGTTTAACAATTTTATATACTGACATTTCAATCTGGAACACACTTACGGGTGTTTCCATCATTTGAAAATGCTTTACAAAAAAACCAGTTGCGGATGTAAAATTATCCCAAACGATATGGGTTAATGTGCCCAGTATAATAGAATAAATAACGACAATCCAATTCTTTTTCAGGTAGGTTATCCAATCAAAGGGTAAAAAATGGATCATTCTAGATTTCAAAAATGGAGGCAGGTTTTTAATAGCTGTTTCTCTTACAATTAAATGATACATTG
>CAZMRM010000326.1:1917-3498 GCA_964568515.1 uncultured Chitinophaga sp.
CCCCAAAGGCTATGGCTAAAGGTACTTGTATTATCCACCCGCATGAAATATTCTAAATCAGGGATCATGCTTCCTATAACAATACCGTTTAATGAGTATAGTCTTCTTGGAAAATATCGGAAAGGTAAAATCAGTGCCGGATGGGAAAACGTGAACCCCATATTGAGTTAATTATCTTAAATCAGGATGGCAAAGATATAACATTATAATCTATGATAAGTGATACATCGCTAAATGTTTTAAAAAGGATTGTTCTTTTCATAAAAAAGGGAAAAAATATTTAAAAAAAAGAAAAAATTTTATCATGTAGTTAAGTCTAACTCTGCCTATTTTATAGTATTCCCGGTTTGGTTACAGGTGATGAAAAATATTTACAAATAAAAAGTGTAACAAAAAAAAGGAATGTCACGTTAACCAAATCCGGAAATAAAATTTTATTCAGTTTACATTAAAATTCTTATCGAAAGCAGACGCGGTGTTGGAATAAGAATTAATTCAAATTATCAGTTCTAATAGAGAACTGCTTTTTCAAGGTTGAAGAGTAACCAGGCTTAATTTAATCAGTTTTACAAACATTTAATAGACATCCCCATGAGAAAAACGCTCAAAGCAATTTTTTTTGCACTACTTTTTTCGAATTTTATCTACGCAAAAACAATTCAAGTTACCAGTCCGGGTAACGGTAAAGATATCCAGCCAGCAATCCAAACAGCTGTAAATGGAGCCGTAAACGGAGATATTATTGTGCTACCCGCAGGTCAATTTGTGGTGAATAAAAGTGTGGTAATCACAAAATTTATCTCCATCAAAGGACAAGGTATCGGTATTACTACCTTATACCGTTCCGAAACTACTCCCGATGCTACACTTAGTAATGACGGCAGCTGGCGAGCTATTTTAAGATATACAATAAATAGCAGAACACCCAGCGGAATAGTTGTTTCCGATTTAACTTTAAAAAGTAAAAAACCGAGTATGGTAGACGGGGATGGTTTATCTCTGGCCAGTGATATTGGTTTACAAATGACAAAATGTGTTGACTTTATAATCACCCGTTGCAGATTTGAAAATTTTGGTTATGCCGGACTTTCAATTCAACACGAAGATGATCTGGCCAGTGGATTGGTTTATAAAAATGAATTTGTACACAATGCAAAAGGCCCTTTGGCTTTAGGCTTAGGATATGGTATTGCAGTGTATGGTGTAAATGATAAATGGATTAATGACCCTAAATTCGGTTCCGGTAATTTTATCTTTATCGAAGATAATATGTTTGACTATCATAGACATTCTGTTGCAGGTGGTGGTTGTGCATTGTATGTATTCCGTAACAATGATGTTAGAAATAACATTGCCGGTGGTACGCACCATGCAATCGATGCGCACGAAGCAAGATTAGAAGCAGGCGGAAATTATTACAGCAGCCGTGCAATTGAAGTGTATAACAATAAAATTGTCAATACAATGTTTACCGACAATACAAAAAATTGCCCTAACGGAACTCCGATCACAGCTGGTAAAAGTCCTAAATGGCTTACAGAATGTGCTATCCGTACAAGAGGTGGTGAAGCAGTAATTCAT
>CAZMRM010000326.1:3508-4638 GCA_964568515.1 uncultured Chitinophaga sp.
TTATATTGAAGGTTACAGATTTGGTGTAGGACTAATGGCCAATGGTGTTTTAAGTGATCCTTATCCAATTCCCTATCAGCAAGGATATTTAAGTGCGCAAAAGTATGGTTCAAGTCATACTGGTGTTGATGGAGATAAAGCAAGCGGAGATGTATTCATCTGGAATGATACTTATAAATCGTATGATCCGGCGAATTCACAATGTGTATACTTTTATAATTATTCAACCAGTTACCTTGTTAAAGAAAGAGATTACCACCTTTTCGCAAAAGCAGACTATAAAATATACCCTTATCCCCACCCATTGAGAAAAGAAACAACAACTTCTCCTCTGACAATAACCGCATCAAATAAAAATCTTACTTGTTATGGTGCAAATGATGGTTCAGCCACAGTTGCTGCAACAGGTGGAACAGGGGCTTATACTTATAACTGGAGCTCAAATCCGGTACAAACTACGGCGACAGCCGGCAATTTAGCAGCGGGAACTTATACTGTTACTGTGAAAGATGCAGCTGGAACAACTAAAACAGCTACGGTAACCATTACTCAACCTACTGTAATGACAGTAACATCGCCCACTACTACTGAAAATTGTGGAAAAAAAGATGGCACTGCAACCGCAACTGTTACAGGTGGAACAGCACCATACACCTATACCTGGACAACAACTCCTGTTCAAACAGCGATTACTGCTACCGGTTTAACTGCGGGTGGTTACACTGTTACAGCAACAGATAAAAATGGCTGTTCGGCTTCAGTAAAAGCAACCGTAACAAAAACAACTGCGTTGAGCGCTACTACGGCTCTTACTCCGGAAAATTGCAGAAAAAAAGATGGTACAGCTACTGTAACCGTTACTGGCGGATCAGCACCTTATACTTATGCATGGACAACAACACCCGTAGTGCAAACATCAAATAAAGCAACTGGTCTGACTGCAGGAGGATATACTGTGAATATAACAGATAAAGTTGGATGCACATTAGCAGTACCTGTGGTTATCAAAAGAACAAGTACACCTGCTGCTGCCATCACTTCAAAAGATGTTTCCTGCAGTTCAGAAAATAGCGGGTCAGCAGCAGGTGTACTTGTTCTTTTGATAACCACAGGTACTGCTAATGTGCATC
>CAZMRM010000327.1:0-4635 GCA_964568515.1 uncultured Chitinophaga sp.
TAAAATCAGCTTTAAAAAGCGTATCGGCAAATGCAACAACAACTTTCCCGGTTAAGGAATTTTTAGCGCACATAATGGCATGCGCTGTACCGAGAGGCTGATCCTGGTAATAAATACTTCCTTTTGCGCCTAAACCTTCTGCCACTTTTACAAGGTTATCTTCTGCTTCTTTGCCAAATCTTCCTATAACAAAGGCAATTTCATCAACTTTTTCATCACAAACACCAATTATATCCTCTACTATACGCTGAACCATTGGTTTGCCGGCAATAGGAATAAGAGGTTTAGGTGTTGTTAGTGTATGAGGCCGCATACGCTTCCCCATGCCTGCCATTGGAATGATTATTTTCATAAAATATATAGCCCTTCATTTTCCCCATATGGAGGGCTTTTTACTGTTTATAATTTAAAATTTCTTAAAAAGGGAGTTTAAAGAAATTCTCATTTATTCCACACAAAAAATTACTTTCCGGTATGTCCAAAACCACCCTGACCCCTTTGAGAGTCTATTAATTCATCCACAAGAACCCATTCGGCCTGTTCATGCTTGGAAATAACCATTTGTGCAATACGCTCGCCATCATTAACAGAGAAGTTTTCGGAAGAAAGATTAATCAAAATGACTTTTAATTCGCCACGATAATCTGCATCAATAGTTCCCGGTGAATTTAGCACTGTAATACCATTTTTAAAGGCCAGACCACTTCTTGGACGAATTTGTGCTTCATAACCAGCAGGAAGTTCAATAAACAGACCTGTAGGTATTAACATTCTCTCCAATGGTTTTAAAATAACAGCTTGATCAAGGTTTGCCCGCAGATCAACTCCTGCAGCAGCGAAAGTGGCATATTCAGGTAAAGAGTGTTTTGACTTATTTATTATTTTAATCTTCATGTGAGCCGCCTTATATTGGTTTTCTCGAATTTCCAGATGATACTTATAAGTATTATAACAAAAATGTTATTTATCAAAAGATCAGTAAGAATCGAATTGGTATTTATAACTGTACTGATAAGATACAAAGTTATGGATAAAGTTAAATAACCAAGAATTCGTTTTATATCATAATTAACAGGATAATGTTTATTTCCGATAAAATAAGAAGCGATTGTCATACAGATGTAGCAAATCAAGGTGGCCCAGGCAGATCCCATATAACCAATGCGTGGAATCCAGTAAATATTTAAAACAACAGTAATTATGGCTCCGAAAATGGTTAAAATGGCTCCAAAATGCGTTTGCCCGGAAAGTTTGTACCAGATAGATTGATTGATAAAGATCCCTAAAAACATGTTTGCAAGTAAAAGGATAGGTACTACTCTAATACCTGTTCTGAATTCTTTTGAACCTGCAAAGTATTGTATCCAGTGAATATTCATCATTGTAACGAGAAAAATAACCGAGCAAATGATAACAAAAAATTTCATAACATCGGCGATGGTTTGTTTGGAATCCTTTTCCTGGGATCTGCTGAAGAAAAATGGTTCTGCCGCAAAGCGAAATGCCTGGATAAAAAGTGTCATTATTATGGAAACTTTATAACAGGCACTATATATTCCTATTTGTGCCATTGCTTGTTTGGAAGGAAGTAAATAGGTTAACAGGATCCTGTCAAGTGTTTCATTTACCATACCCGCAAGGCCGGCAATTAATAAAGGTAAGGCATACTTTATCATTCGCTTCCAAAGTTTGGAGTCAAATACCAGTCGAACATTTAGGATATCAGGTAAAAGCAATAGCACCGTAACCAAACTGGCAATCAGATTAGAGATGAAAATATATCCCACACCAATTTTTGGATTGTAAATAAGAGCAACAAAGGGTTTCAGAGAAGAAGAAGATTCATAAATTTGTTTACAGAAAAGAATGAAAAAGAGGTTTAATCCTATATAGGTGCAAATATTTACAGATCTTATAAAAGCAAAACGTTTGGCCTTTCCTTGTTCACGAAGCTTTGCAAAAGGAATGGCTGTAAAAGCATCGGCAGCAACAATAATTGCAAACCAAATCACATATTCCGGATGCCCTGTAAATTTAATACTTTCAGCAATCGACCCGGAAAATATACAAATGAAGGTAATAAATAATAAGGAGCTTGTTAAAACGGAGATCAAAGCAGTTGAATAAACGGATTGTTTTTGATCCGGTTCTTTTTGTGAAAAACGGAACAAAGTGGTCTCCATTCCATAGGTCAGCAGAACAAGCAAAAAAGAGGTATAGGCATATCCTGCAGACTGAACGCCAATCTGTTGTGGAGGAAAGTTGTAAGTGAACAATGGATTTAAAAGATAACTCAGTAATCTTCCAATGATGGTTGGTAAACCATAAATTGCAGTCTGGGAAGCAAGTTTTTTAAGTGGATTCAACGAATGATTTAGGATTTAAGTAGTTAATAAGTGGTTCCTAAACATATCTGAGACTAATTTCCTGAAAAAACCGCTTTTCTCTTTTCAAGAAAGGCTGCGGTTCCTTCTTTAAAATCTTCGGTAGAAAAACATTTTCCAAATTCTTCTATCTCTGCGTTAAAGCCATCCACGCCATTTTCAAAATAAGCATTTACACTATTGATAACACCTGTAATGGCTTTAGGTGATTTGCTTTTGATTTTTTCCAGGAGTTCCAAACACTTACCCATTAACTGGTCCTGTGGAACTACATAATTAACCAGTCCATATTGAAGTGCTTGTTCGGCATTAATCGTATCTGCGGTCATATGCAATTCTGTTGCTTTGGTTTTACCAATGAATTGTATTAAACGTTGAGTACCACCATACCCGGCAATAAGACCAAGATTAACTTCCGGTTGTCCAAATTTTGCATTTTCGGATGCTATCCGGAGATGGCAAGCCATTGAAAGTTCGCAACCGCCTCCTAATGCAAATCCATTCACAGCAGCAATTACAGGTTTTGGACAGGTTTCTATCTGTTTAAAAACATGTTGACCCAATTGCGCAAGCTTTTTTCCCTCTTCAACGGAAAGTCCAACAAATTCTGAAATATCTGCGCCTGCTACAAAAGACTTATTCCCCGCTCCGGTTATAATGATCGCTTTTATCTCTTTGTTCGATTCAGCTGCAGACAGAGCATTCCGGATTTCTTCTATTGTTTTTTTATTCAATGCATTTAATTTGTCAGGTCGGTTGATAGTAATTATAAAAACCTGATTTATTTCAGAAGTGAGAAGATTTTCAAATGTCATAAGCCGTTTATTTGAATAGTGTCGATTTCCGATTCGGAAACAATTAAAATTTTCTGTGTTCTTTTGTATAAGCAGTAATATAGTCAACGATTTCCTTGGTATCAGTACCTGGAGGAAAAAGCTTACCTACACCTTGTTCGTTTAGTTTTTTCATATCAGCATCAGGAATGATGCCTCCGCCAGTTAGTAATACGTCTGTTAATCCCTTTTCTTTCATTAAGGTCATAATTTTGGGAAAAACAGTGTTATGAGCGCCGGATAAAATGCTTACCCCGATCGCATCCACATCTTCTTGTAATGCAGCATTAACAACCATTTCAGGCGTTTGTCTTAACCCTGTGTAAATAACTTCCATACCAGCATCACGCAAAAAAGAAGCGATTACCTTTGCTCCACGGTCATGACCATCAAGACCGACTTTTGCAATTAAAACTCTTATGGGTCTGCTCATAAATGCTTAGAATAGGATACGAATATACGAAAACAATTGATTTGGAAAATCAGGAAGAAATGTTTTAAAAATTTTAATCAGCAGGCTGGTTTTTGTTTTCGAAAACTTAAAGCTACGTGATTTAAGCTAAACAATATAGATCATGCTTCTGCCGGATATTGAGGCAAAGAGATAAAAAAGGTTGTGCCTTTTTGAAGTTGTGTTTCAAACCAAATACTTCCGCCTGTATTTTCCACAATATTTTTAACCATGGCCAAACCTAAACCCATTCCACCATTCTTAGTGGTAAAATTAGGCGTAAAAATTTTATTTTTATTTTCCGGACTAATCCCGATCCCATTATCGGTAATCCAGATGATAAATCTGTTCCTTTCCTGCTTTAAGATGATTTTAATGATCCCTTTCCGACCATCAGGAACAGATTGAATAGCATTTTTTAAGAGATTATTAAAAACACGTGTCAGCTGTTCCCGGTCGGCCCATACCCATGCTTCTTCTTCTGTAAATTGTGTTTGGAATTCAAGTGATACATTCTCTTGATCTTTAAACAAAGAAATGCTATTTATTAAAACGGGGCTTAACTTTATTTTTTCAAAATTAGCTTTGGGCATTTTCGCAAAATTGGAAAATTCAGTGGCGATATTCGATAACGTATCAATCTGATCAATGATCATCTTTGTGACCTGTTCCATTTTTTGATCCATATCCGGTGCATGATCTTTCCATGTTCTTTGCAGATGCTGTATGCTGAGTTTCATGGGAGTTAGCGGATTCTTTATTTCATGTGCTACTTGCTTGGCCATTTCCCTCCAGGCATTTTCTCTTTCGGATTTTGCCAATAACTCGGCACTATTTGAAAGTTCTACAATCATGCGGTTATATTCACTTACCAGGTTTCCTATTTCATCATTTTCCTGCCACTCAATGGGTTCATTTGCTTTTCCAAGTTTAATGTTTCCAAGTTTATCCTGTATTAATTTCAAGG